>JAGOGN010000254.1 GCA_017996675.1 Lachnospiraceae bacterium
TTCATTCCTATATTCTACTTTAATCTGCGCCACCTTAAAATCTGAAGGTACATACCGAGTAGCAAGAGCAATATACTTGCTATTATTTACATGATGATTGGTATCTAGATTATCTCTTGTAATCATAAATGAATCTTTTCGTTCAAATTGTTTTGGTAGATTCATCTTTCTCCCGCCCCACTCGTACTGAATTGCCTCTCCGATTTCAAAAGCATTCAACATTTCATCTGATATTTTGACCGGTTTCTTTCTTTCCATGTCCAAATACACCCAAACGGCGCTGGCAAAAGCAAGTCGTTCCCCAGATTCATTCTCCATGATATAATTTCGAATCCCATAAAATCCTTTTAACTCATTTGCCCAAGTCTTTGTGCTAATTTTTTCGCCAAGGCAAGGCAGATTGTTAATAACGATTTGCCAGGAACAGAGAATCCAGGCGCAGCCCTTCTCTTTACAATATTCAATTCCAACGCCTGCATCTTCAGACTGAAATGTACCGCAGTCTTGAAAATAATTCACAAGTGCCGAAACATCAAGCCTTCCATTCTGATCAATTTCAGAGTATCTTACTCTGCCGTCAAAACTATACATGATAATCGCCTTCTCTCATAAAAATTTACAATTTGATAAAAAAAAAGCATCACAGATGTGATGCTTGCGACTGGCCCACAAGGATTCGAACCTTGAGATGACGGAGTCAGAGTCCGTTGCCTTACCGTTTGGCGATGGGCCAATATTTTTTCAACAATATGCATTATACATTAGATATTTCATGAATGCAAGCATTTTTCAAAAAAAAAATATTTTCATAAAATTACTACTGTTCCATCAATCATTGCGAACGATATTTGTTTCACGCGTTCCATACCGTCGTTGCCTGCAAATATTGATTTCAACTTTGTGCGAAGCTGTTCTTCCTGCTCCGGTAATAAAGCCACTTCAAGAATAACATTTTCCACAAACTGGCTGGACAAAATCTCGATTTCAGCTTCTTTCAGCAAATACTGAATCTTTCCAAGTAATCCATAATCTGTTTTAATCTCACATAAATATCCCTGCAAGCGTTCCACTAATACACTATTCTCAATTGCAATACGTGCACCGTTCTGATACGCATGGACCAGCCCTCCGGTCCCCAAAAGCACTCCACCAAAATATCGAATCACAACTAACAACGCATTCGAAAGTTGTGCTCGCTCCAGAGCTTCCAAGATTGGCTTTCCGGCAGTACCACTTGGTTCTTTGTCATCGCTAAAGCGCTTAATCTGCCCCTGTTCACCAAGAATATATGCATAACAGTGGTGTCTTGCATTATAGTGTTCTTTTCGAATGCAGTCAAGATACTGATTCACTTCATCTTCAGACTTTACATAAATTAACCTGCCAATGAATCTGGATTTCTTATCAATCCATTCGCCCTGTCCTTCTTGAAATACTTCCTTCACTTTAACACTCTCACTATTCTTTGAATTTCGCCTTTTATCATATCATATCCTCTTTATACTAGCAATATCTTCTCCCTCAAAAAAAACTTACTTTATTAATAGGATAAAATTTGGTATAATGTTCCTAGTCTTATGCAAACCAGTAAAGGAGGTTTCATTTTTATGAATTTTGGCAAGACTTCAACTATTAAGAAGGACAAAGATCTGAATTCAAAAAGCAAATTAATTCGCAATAAATTTGCTATATTATTTTTAAAAGTCGTTTTCCTGTGTATTCTGGCCCTAATCATTGTAGGCGGTTGCCTAGGATACGGTGCATATAAAGGAATTTTAGCTTCCGCACCTGATATCAATACCATCGACCCTACCCCAACCGGCTATTCTACCACCTTATACGACGACGTAGGTACAAACATCGGTACACTGGTATCCTCTGGTGCCAATCGTAAATATGTTACCATTGACGAAATACCGAAAGACATGCAACATGCCTTTGTAGCAATTGAAGATTCACGTTTTTATGAACACAATGGAATTGATTTAAAGGGCATTATTCGCGCAGGTTTTGTAGGTCTTACCAGCGGGAGTCTTTCCGAAGGTGCTAGTACCATAACACAGCAGCTTCTAAAGAATAATGTGTTTACCGACTGGACCAGCGAAGAGACCAATCTCCAAAAAATTAGACGTAAAATTCAAGAGCAATATCTTGCCATTGAATTAGAGAAAAAAATTCAGGACAAAGACTGGATTTTAGAAAACTATATGAACAGCATCAATCTCGGTCAGAATACGCTTGGAGTACAAGCCGCATCCAATCGTTACTTTGGCAAAGATGTATCTGAACTAACCTTATCCGAAGCTGCTGTTATCGCAGGAATTACCAAGAACCCTTACGGATATAATCCAATCAGCTTTCCTGAAAGAAATGCAAAGAGACGTGAAAAAGTTTTGACAAATATGTTGGACCAAGGCTATATTAACCAATCACAGTATGATGCTGCAATGGCAGATGATGTCTATAGTCGTATTCAAAAAGTCAATACTGCTATAAAAGAAGATCACTCTGCTTCTTCCTATTTTCAGGATGAGCTTGTTGAGCAGGTCATTGATGATTTAATGAAGTTAAAAGGCTATTCCGAATCACAGGCCTACAAAATGGTCTACAGTAATGGTTTATCTATTTACACCACGCAGAATTCTCAAATCCAGAAAGTCTG
>JAGOGN010000255.1 GCA_017996675.1 Lachnospiraceae bacterium
ATCTTTGTGTGAATAACAAAATTGATCCGATATATCCAGCTTCATACAATTAGGGTTTCCCCATAATCAAATAAAATCATTTTCGGTTTCATTTTTTTCTCCCGTTAAAATCCTGCGAGGCTTCCCACTAAATGTACCAGATAAGCAATTGACCACGCAATTGCACATTGAAGCACTACCATAATCATTGCCCACTTTCCGCCCAACTCTCTTTTTACAGCTGCAACTGCTGCCACGCACGGTGTGTAAAGTAGGGAAAATACTAAAAATACAAATGCAGATAATGGCGTAAACAGAGTACTCAAGGCAGAGGTCGTTCCACCCATCAAAACAGTCAGCGTACTAACAACACTTTCCTTTGCTGTAAAGCCTGTAATTAAAGCAGTAGATATCTTCCAGTCTCCAAACCCTAATGGTTGTAAAACTGGTGCAATCAGCCCTCCAATGGAAGCTAGTATACTGTCGGCTGAATCCGTTACCAGATTAAATCTAAAATCAAAGGTTTGCAAGAACCAGATTACAATAGAAGCCAAGAAAATTACAGTAAAGGCTTTCGTAATAAAATCCTTTGATTTATCGCCAATTAAATGCACCACACTTTTTGGACTAGGTAATCTGTAATTTGGTAGCTCCATTACAAAAGGAACTGGTTCTCCTTGAAGGCGTCCCTGCTTCATAACCAGGGCAAATAAAATTGCAACTACGATTCCAATCAAGTACAAGCTAATCATAACAAGTGCCTGATATCTTGGAAAAAAAGCTGCTGTAAACAACGCATAAATTGGCAACTTTGCTGAGCAGCTCATAAAAGGCGTCAAAAGAATGGTCATCTTACGATCTCGTTCTGATGATAATGTTCGAGTCGCCATGATTGCAGGGACAGAACATCCAAACCCAATTAACATCGGCACAAAGCTTCGTCCTGACAATCCGATTTTTCGTAATAATTTATCCATTACAAACGCGATTCTCGCCATGTAGCCGGTATCTTCCAGTATGGATAAGAAGAAAAATAACACTACAATAATCGGCAAGAAACTTAGCACACTTCCTACACCAGAAAAAATTCCATCAATTACAAGAGAGTGAACCACCGTATTTAAATGAACCGCTCCCAATAATCGGTCGCTAACTTCTGTAAACGCCTGAATCCCAATTTCCATCCAATCCGACAACCATTTTCCAACCAGACCAAAAGTCATCCAGAAAATCAAAGCCATAATTCCTAAAAAAGATGGAATGGCAGTGTATTTTCCTGTTAGAATATGGTCAATTCGAGCGCTTCTTTTATGTTCTTTACTTTCTCTTGGTTTCACTACTGTTTCATTACAAATTTTTTCGATAAAAGTAAATCTCATATTTGCAAGAGCCGCTTCTCTGTCAAGTCCGCTCTCTTCTTCCATTTGAGAAATGATATGTTCTAACATTTCTTTTTCATTTTCATCCAGCTTTAGCGCATCACGAATCAGTTGATCGTTCTCCACTAACTTTGTAGCTGCAAAACGAACTGGTATTTTTGCCCGAATAGCATGATCTTCAATCAAATGAATGACACCATGAATGCATCGATGCACTGCTCCCTGATCTGGACCATTTTCATCGCAAAAATCCATTCTTCCAGGACGTTCTCTATATTTCGCTACATGGAAAGCATGTTTCACCAATTCAGAAATTCCTTCATTTTTGGATGCTGCAATGGGAACCACTGGAATTCCAAGCATTTCTTCCAAATTATTGATTAAGATCGTTCCCCCATTTACACGTACTTCATCCATCATATTTAATGCCAAAACAATTGGAATATCCAATTCAATTAACTGCATCGTCAGATACAAATTACGCTCAATATTCGTTGCATCAATAATGTTAATGATTCCTTTCGGACGCTCTTTCAGTAAAAAATCTCTTGTGACAATCTCTTCATTGGTATAAGGCGAAAGAGAATAAATGCCTGGCAAATCAGTCACATTGGTGTTTGGATAATTCTTGATTCTTCCATCTTTACGATCCACTGTTACACCGGGGAAATTTCCAACATGCTGATTTGCTCCAGTCAATTGGTTAAACAACGTAGTCTTTCCGCTATTTTGATTCCCTGCAAGTCCAAAAGTGATGAGCTCCCCATCCTTCATTTCTTTGCCTCTTGGTCGAACTGGATATTTCTTTCCTTCTCCCATTAAAGGATGTTGTTTCACTGGAAGTCGTTCTTTACCCGATTTTTGTTCATGCATTGGATGCACTTGTCTAATTTTAATCCGCGCAGCATCTTCTTTTCGCAACGTTAATTCATAGCTTCTCAACCGAACCTCCAATGGATCTCCCATCGGTGCAGCTTTTACCATAGTAATTTCCGTTCCAGGGGTTAGTCCCATATCCAAAATGTGCCTTCTTAGCGCTGGATTATCACACTCCACCCGCTCGATATATCCTTCTTTTCCTATTCCTAATTCTGCTAAATTCATCGTTTTCTCCTACCAGTTGCTTTATGAATCACTTAACAAATTTACTGTTCTCTGATAGTTAGTATACACTAACTCTTTTTCAAAGTCAACCTATCAAAACCGAACTTGTTTAATTTTTTTTCGCAATTACAATGTTTTTACAGAAACGATTTCATCATAACAGATTTCTCCGGACTCTTGAAATCCAAAGGATG
>JAGOGN010000062.1 GCA_017996675.1 Lachnospiraceae bacterium
CCTATAGATGTTGCGAGCGTATAAATTTTCATATCCTGTCAAACTTGCCGCCACTTTTGCCGTATCGAGCAAGGTCGCAGTCATCCCCAGGGTCTATAAATCAAACAAATTATCCACTAGAGTCTCGAAATCCAGCTGGTGTTTGATTAGGGACGAATAAAACTTGCATCTATAGACATATAATGATATGATATGTCTATAGTAAACGGAGGTGATGTGTATGTTTTCGTATCAGGAAAAAATTAGACCGTCGGCAGATTTAAGAAATCATTATAATGAAATTTCAAAGCAATGTCGTGAGGACAGGGAAGTAGTAATTATTACTGTTAACGGTAGAGGCGATACAGTTTCTTTAAGTTATGAAGAGTACAAGAGAATGAAAGCCAGGATTGAACTATTGGAAATTCTTGCCGAAGCGGACGAAGATGTTAAATTTGGTAGAGTTGCCCCAATCAAAGATACTTTTGATGATTTGAGAAGTATGCTTAAGGAGGATCAGGCTTGAATTATAAAGTTGAAAGAACGGATACGGCAGACTCATTAATTAGAAACATTGTTCTTTTTGTGGCTGAAAATTTTGGTAATGATGTTGCACTTGAGAAACTTGATTACATGGAAGAGCGCATGATGTCTCTCGGAAATAACCCCTATCTTGGTGTAAAGCCAAAATACAATGTACTTAAACGCCAGGGATATCTAGTATTAATTTTGGAGAAGAACCTAGTGTTTTATAAAGTGGATGATGACAAGAAACTAGTTACAATATACGCGGTTGTTGATCAGAGACAAGATTATATGAGTATCATTCGAGGTATGTAAGAAAATCCACAGCAGTTAGTCGTTCTGGCTATCTGCTGTATTTTTTTTACAATTTTTTACATATTCAACGAATCTGTTCTGCTCATCTTTGCAGCATTTTTTATAAACGTCAATCATAAAAAATAGTTCCGGATCAGAAGTTTCTTCAATTAGGTAACATGTTGGCGTTGAATCATCGGTTCTACCTGTAAGATATTCTACAGAGGTACCTAGAACATTTGCCATAGTCTGAATGACGTGGACGGATGGAAGCCGGTCTCCAGATTCATATCGTAAATAGGCAGGTTGTGACATTTGCATTTTTTTTGCAGCTTCTTGTTTGGTAAGATTGAGTTTTTCTCTACAAAGAATTAGTCGTTGTTTATTAAGAATATAATTTTGCATTGATTTGATACCTCCTGAAAAGATTATAAATATATTATAACAAATAACGATTGAATATACCAATGGAATATTATATAATAAATATACCAACGGTATATTGAGAAGGGAGTAAAATTATGAGCTATGATATTTATTTGAAAGAACCACTGACAAAAGAGGCTGCTAAAGTGCCTGCGCATCTAATGGTAGGAGGAACTTACATGGCGGATTATCATCCTGAAACAGGAACATTTACACCAGCATTAAATACGGAAGCACACCTAAATATAACTTATAACTACGGCTGCTACTATTATGAAGTATACGAAGATAAAGGGATTCGGGAAATATATGGAATGATGGGAGTGGATAGTATCCCAATATTAGAAAACATGATAGAAACGTTGACGAATAAATATCAACAAGATGGAGATTGGATTTATAGTAAGAGGGAAAAAACTTTTTATTATAATAAAAATGGAGAGCAGATTGAGGATCCAATCAAAGCATGGCGAGATGAGGAACAAGTCACTACAAAAAAGATTATTGTTGATCGTTACGAAGGAATCAGTACAGATTATTGGGAACCAACAGCTGCCAATGCAATTAAGCCATTGTATCAGCTAATAGCATTGGCAAAAATGAGGCCGGATTGTTTCTGGGATGGAGATTAAAGAGTTAGAAGCCTGATTTATAAAAGCATATATGAGAGTCAAATATTGATAATGTCAACTGCTGACGGAAGGAAGGTGGGGTAAATGACTAGAGAACAATCAAGTGTATCGCTAAACAAAGATGTGCCACTGGAGAAAAGAGAATTTGTGAAAATAATCGACAGGCTTAGGGAATCAAGTGAGTTGGTTGATAAGGTAAATGAATTATTTTGGAATAGCCGAGATAATGTGGAGTGTGATTTTTGTAATGGCGCTGGTCTACAGATTTCCCATGAGTCGTTAGTTGTAAATTTGCTAGAAAAATTAATGAGAGACCATTGTGAAAATATCTCATATTTCATTTACGAATTAGAATATGGAAAGCGGTATAAAGCAGGTATGGTAACGGGGCCAGAAGGTGATATTGATTTGGGAACGACAGAGGCGGTTTATGATTATTTGGTAAGGGAATACTTTGAGAATTTTTAGAAGAAATAGTTGGTTTTTAGGAATAGTTCGATATATTTTTGGTAAGCAGCAATACTAGTCTCTGTTCATACTTCTCATCACGACCCATGCAACTTCAGGTTGCAAAAATGCTAGAAAGTGCACATCTTGATTGGTAGAAAATTTTTAGGTGTACAGATAAAATAAGGGTGAACAAGCAAACAGCATCAAAGAAGATGTGAAATGAGTACAACTTAGAAATGGTTATGGCATTGAGTTAATGAAGAAAATAGAAGAGTTATATAAAGAGTATGGTTTTTTTAATTTGGACACACCAACGTGGAATGCCAGGACCAACGCTTTTTATCAAAAGATTGGTTATACGGAAATAAGCAGAGACAAGGATTTTGTGGTTTATAAAAAGTCGGCGAATTAGAAGCAATCTAAAATTCATGCAATGAATTCTTACAACAAAAAGCAGACAGGATTTCAATTTAATGAAGTCCTGTCCGTTGATTTTTTCTCGATTGAGTATTCTTTATCTTTCATATAGAAATACTTGGTATGGGTGATATGAAATCCCACAGAATGGTAGAGATTTACTGCGCGGATATTCCATTTTACTGCATCTAAGTTGATGGACTTTGCACCATTTTCACATGCCTTATTTATGGCAAAATGAATGAGTTTGCGCCCAACTCCCTTGCCCTGGTGCTCTACCGCTACAAAGAGATCGTCTATGATACCATTCTCGGTTACGGTCACTGCGCCTAAGAAGTCATTGTTTTCAAAGAACCTCCTATTTAGCTATGTGCTTTTTTATATAATTCTTGAATTTCCTCAGGTAGGTTTTCAGGAATCATTTCTTTGATTTGCTCTTCGTTTCCGTCTTTAATTGCTTTGCCATAATACCAACATTTAAATTTGAGCATAGCGAGAGTTTTTTCGAGAACTAGCATTTCTTCTTCAATTGCAGTTTTTTGCAGTTCAAATAATGTTTTTCTATTTTCGTAAGTGGAACTTCCCTCTGTCACCCATTTAAAAAATTGTTTGATGTCTTGGATTTTCAGCCCGGATCGCTTCAGACATTCAATCACACGAATCGCTTCAATTTCATTCTCGCTGAAATTTCTTATAGTTCCTTTTCGTTCCATGTTTGGAAAAAATCCTTCTTTATCATAATATCTCAACGTAGAAATAGGCAGTCCACACATTTTTGATACTTGTCCGATTGTGTACATAAATTCTCCCTTCACATGTAAAAAAAGTCTTGACCTAAAGCAAGGTTTAGGTATTAGAATGAATTTATTATACGTCATAATGATGTTAAAAACAAGTTTGTTTCTAAGAGGAGAATTTTTTGATGATGAAAACAGAGGAATTAGAACTGGTAGTGGAGTGGGATAAAACATTTCCCAGGAGCAATAAAGTAGAACATAAAAAGGTGACATTTGTAAACAGATATGGCATTACCATTGCTGCCGATTTGTATATGCCAAAAGATGGTAGGGGTCAAATGCCTGCAATTGCAGTGAGTGGACCTTTTGGTGCGGTGAAAGAGCAATGTTCCGGTTTGTATGCGCAGTCTATGGCAGAAAGAGGCTATCTTACGATGGCATTTGACCCATCTTTTACAGGGGAAAGTGGCGGTCATCCTAGATATATGGCATCTCCAGATATTAATACAGAGGACTTTATGGCCGCAGTAGATTTTTTGTCTGTGCAAGAAGAGGTTGATGCGGACAGAATTGGTATCATTGGAATTTGTGGTTGGGGAGGAATGGCGCTAAATACGGCTGCACTTGATACCAGAATCAAGGCGACCATCGTATCGACGATGTATGACATGACTAGAGTAAATGCAAAGGGATATTTTGACGCTGAGGACAGTGAAGAGAGTCGATATGCGAAAAAAGAAATTTTGAATGCCTTTCGAACGGCGGAATATAAAAAAGGAGAGTATTCTAGAGGCGGTGGATGTCTGCCACTACCTGTTTCTGCGGATGTACCTTTTTTCGTAAAAGACTACAGTGAATATTACAAAGGTAGAGCATATCATGCGCGAAGTCTGAATTCCAATGGTGGCTGGAACCGTATTGGATGTCTCTCTTTTATGAATCAGCCGCTTCTTCAATATAGTCATGAAATAAGAAGTGCAGTAATGATTATGCATGGTGAAAAGGCGCACAGCTTGTATTTTGGAATGGATGCTTACGAAGCAATGATTCGAGATAGCAAATATGCAGTGAATAAGGAGTTGCTCGTCATTCCAGAAGCTGTTCACACGGATCTTTATGATAATCTAAAGGTCATTCCATTTGAAAAAATGGATGATTTTTTAAAAATAAATATGAAATAGAAAGTAGGTAACTAGGATGTCAAAAAAAGTGTTATTGATAACAACAAGTCTTCGTGGAGGAAGCAATTCGGATATTCTTGCAAAGGAATGTGAAAGAGGAGCCAGGCAAGCAGGTCATGATGTAGAGCTGATTTCTCTGAAAGAAAAAAAGATCCAATTTTGTATTGGTTGTCTGGCATGTCAGAGTAAGGACGGCTGTGTTTTAAAGGACGATGTTGCAGAAATTATGGTAAAAGTGAAAGAAGCAGAAGTACTTATTTTTGCCACGCCAATCTATTATTACGAGATGTGTGGACAGATGAAGACGTTGTTGGATCGATTAAACCCTTTGTACGGATCTGATTACAAATTCAGAGAAATCTATATGATCGCAACGGCAGCAGACGATGGCAAACATGTATTTGAGAAAGCTTATAATGGATTGCAGGGATGGGTGGACTGCTTTGGGAAGGCATCACTTCAAGGAATACTTGTCGGTGGTGGAATTGATCATGCGAATGAAGCTGCAAACCATGCTGATGTGATGCAAAAAGCTTTTGAACTAGGAAAGCATTTATAACAAATCGGGAAGAGAATAATATGAAGGAAAAAATAGTCCAAACAGCAGGTAGAGATGCATTAGGAGAATATGCTCCAGATTTTGCCCATTATAATGATGATGTTTTATTTGGTGAAAATTGGAATAATCAAGATATCGATATAATGACAAGAAGTATCATTACAATTGTCGCGTTGCTGTCGTCTGGAATTACAGACAGCTCATTAAAATTCCACTTTCAGAACGCCAAAATTCATGGAGTGACGCAGAAACAGATTGCTGCAATTATTACACATGTGGCATTTTATGTAGGATGGCCAAAAGCATGGGCAGCATTTCATCTTGCAAAAGAAGTATGGGAAGTTGTAGAATCGAAAGTAGTATATGAAAATGAGAGCATGAAGAGACACGCAGAATCTATGATGTTTCCAATCGGAAACCCTAACGATGGTTATGCGCAGTATTTTAAAGGAAAAAGTTACTTGGCACCGATTTCGAATGACCAGGTAAAAATTTATAATGTCACCTTTGAACCTGTTTGCAGAAATAACTGGCACGTGCATCGTGCTAGTGCTGGCGGAGGTCAGATTCTTCTATGTGTAGCTGGGCGGGGTTACTTTCAGGAATGGGGAAAAGCTGTGGTTGAAATGAAACCCGGCGACTGTATTAACGTTCCAATGGATGTAAAGCACTGGCATGGTGCTGCGCCAGATAGTTGGTTTAGCCACCTTGCGATTGAAGTTCCAGGAGTAGAACTTTCGAATGAATGGATGGAGGATGAGGAAACAGTCTTGCTCATTGATAGTTGGTTAAATCAAGAGGCACTTGATACACATCATGAGTCCCCAATGATGGAACAAATTGTAGCGTTACGAGAAAAATATGATCTTCATATGAAGGTGGAGAACTATCGCTTTGATGAAACAGAAAGCATAAACGAAAGTGAGAGCTATATCAGAAAGTAATTCAGTTCCTTCAGAAACTGTAACAGGTTTCTGGAGGATTTTTTTGTTGGGCTGGACGCCAACAGCATGTAGCCTATAGATATAAAAGAAGAAATTTAGAACTATTTTTCGAACTAAATGGCAATAACATAGTAGTTTTATTGAAAACAAAGGAGTATAATCTTGATTAGTGAGTAAATATTTCACGCATAAATCAAACAGCGGGGGGAAGCAAACATGAAAAGGAGCATTTTCGTAAAGTTAGAACACAAAAAGCTATTGTATTTAACCAGTTTTTTTATTGTTTTACAAAGTTTACTAACGATCATGGTGGCGTTTATTTTGGAATTGTTGGTGAATACGGCCAGCGAGGGAAATATGAAAATGCTGATCAAGGTTTTTATTGTAGTAGGAGTATACTTGGCTGCGGCGTTTGCGATTACGAAGGTGAATGGCCACTTGACCAACCATTATTTGTGTACGCAGAATATTCGAATTCAGGGAACGATAATGGAAGGAATTGTACAGAAAAAAGTGGGGGATTTTAGAAAACTCGGAGTTGGACAAGCCATCGCCTTGCTGGAAAATGATGTGAAATTGTTGGAGACGAACTACTATACCGCCAGACTAAGACTGGTAGAGTTGTGCAGTACGTTTTTGTTTGGAGTGATTGCCATGTTTGTGATTAATTGGAAAATTGCAATCGCAGTCATTGTTGCCAGTATGATTCCTGTTGTTTTTTCTGGGATCTATACCAAACCGATGAATCAACTGCAAAATGAATATAGTAGCAACTATGGAAAATATACATCCACGATTAAGAACGTGTTGGTAAATTACAACTTGATTAAGGTCTTTTTTCTAGAGAAAAAAATCTTGGAGGATGTGTCGGAAAATTGCATTCGTCAGGAAAAAAGCAAGAAGAAATATCAGGTTCGAGTTGGGTTGGCACAGAATTATTCCAGTCTTTTAGGATTTGCTGTTGTTTTTGCTGTTTTTGGCGTAGGTTCTATACTTGTGATTCAGGGAAAAGCAAAGATCGGTGCGCTTTTAGCGTTTATCCAATTAATGAATTATGTTTTATCGCCAATTGAAGGAATTGCTATTCAAAAAGGTCGAATGGATTCCTGTAAAGGTATTATGACTAAAATAGATGATTTGATGGAGCATACGGAAAGCGAACCAACAGAAGAGTATCCAAAGCATTCTGACATTGAAATAAAGAACGTATCCTATTCATTTGGAGATAAAAAAGTCTTGAACAACTTAAATCTACGATTTGAACAAGGGAAAAAATATGTTCTAATCGGTAGCAATGGTAGTGGAAAGTCAACCTTGTTGCATATCATCAACCGTTTTTATGAGGATTATGAAGGACAGGTTTGCTATGGTGAAATAGAAGGAAAAGCGATTTCTACGGCTCAATTTTACGATCATGTCATTATGCTTCAGCAGGAAGTTTTGATTTTAAATGATACGCTACGAAATAACGTTGTGCTTTACCGTGACATTGATCAAAAGGAACTTGCAGATACAATAAAAAGAGTGGGTCTGGAAAAAGTTTTTGCCCATGAAGAGGAGCTTTGCATCGATAACGGAAATAATATGTCGGGTGGAGAAAAGCAAAAAATTGCAGCAGCAAGAGCGTTACTTCGCCATCCGCAGGTTCTTCTTTTGGACGAAAGCTTTTCTGCAATGGACCCTGCGTCAAGAATGGATGCTGAAAAAGTATTGCTAGAATCAGCCGACATGGTCATTGCAATATCCCATGATCGTTCCCCTGAAAATCTGGCACGGTACGATGAAGTCATCTATATGGATGAGGGGCAGGTTGTTGCAAAAGGTGCATATGATGAGTTAAAGAGGAATGGGATTGCGGTTTAAGAAATATAGGCGATAAATTTAGAAAGGTGGTTTATGATGTCTCGTACAGAAAAATATCAATTGTTGGTAAATGAATGTATAGCACAAATGAATGAGGTCGACAGGGTTGTCTATCAGCCAATTCTAGAGTATGCGCTGGAATTAGGTTTTACACCAAAACTGATCAAGAAGGCCAATGATGAGGACGGAGAACTGGCATTTTCAAAGAGCAAGTTCAATCGTACTTTATTAAGAATCCTTCCGGAAAACAAAAAAGAGTTCGCAAATTACCCACTGAAGAAAGCGGGAAAAGCGCAGCTTCGATTGGTTTATTTCGCAACAGATTCCTATTCGGAACCTTTTTTGCTCGGAATCAAAACAGTGATTGAGG
>JAGOGN010000256.1 GCA_017996675.1 Lachnospiraceae bacterium
CGGATATAATCTTCTTCATTGAAAAAACGTTCCTTCTGAACTCTTGTCATATAGAGAATGTCCAAATCAGCCATAGCGTCTTCCAAACGTTCTACTTCTACAAAAGGAATATTATTTTTTTCTAAAACATCTTCTTTTATATAACTTGGGATTTTTAATTCTTCAGGAGAAATTAGAATAAATTTTACATTTGGATAACGAATTAACGCATTAATAAGAGAGTGAACGGTTCGACCAAATTTTAAGTCGCCGCATAGACCAATTGTCATATGATCAAGATGACCTTTTAATTGTTTAATTGTAAGTAAATCAGTAAGGGTTTGAGTTGGATGTTCATGACCACCGTCGCCGGCGTTAATTACAGGAATTAAAGATTTTTGAGATGCAACAAGAGGAGCACCTTCTTTTGGATGACGCATAGCACAGATATCTGCATAGCTGGAAATAACACGAATGGTATCGGAAACACTTTCCCCTTTGGAAGCGGAACTACTACTGGCTTCAGAAAAACCAAGAACATTTCCTCCCAAATTCAACATCGCTGCTTCAAAACTAAGTCTGGTTCGTGTACTTGGTTCGTAAAAGCAGGTAGCTAATGTCTTTCCTTTACAGGCATATTGGTACTTTGTTGGATTTTTTTCAATGTCATCTGCTATTGCCAGTAGTTGATCCATTTCGGCAACAGAGAAGTCAAGTGGACTCATTAAATGTCGCATAAAATTCCTCCCTTTTATTCTGTTTTTTTAACATCTGCCTCTTGGCATTGTTGCTATTCTATAATAATTCATTTCGGATGTCAAGAGAAATATTTAAAAAAAATAACATGCGATATTTATGAGTAAAAACAGAGAATTATTAGATAATATTAATATTTATTCACCTTAAGAAGTTGTAAGTTGAATAAACATGCAAAAGGAAAAAAAATTGGGATTTTAGTCCTATTGATTTTGCAAAATACCTTTGTTATTATAATGCGGGTACATAGGAGATTTATAAGGAGGAAATAACAAAAATGGGAGAGAACACAAAGAAGTTCCGTATGATAGAAGTAATACTGACTGTCATTTGTATTGTTTTTGTCGCGGAAGCAGCGGCTCCAGTTGCATCAATGGGGAATTCGCAATTCTTCTGGTGGATTGTTTTGATTATTCTATATCTGGTTCCGTACGGATTGATGGCAGCGGAATTAGGAACAACATATCCAGGCGAGGGCGGATTGTACGACTGGGTTAAAAGAGCTTACGGTCCTAAAATGGGAACCAGAGAAGCATGGTATTACTGGGTAAATTATCCGATTTGGAAAGCTTCACTGGCAGTAATGGCTCCTCAGGTGTTACAGGTTGCGTTTGGATTGCATATTGGGAAAATTCCTGCGTTGATCATTGAGCTAGCATTTATCTGGCTAGTCGTTTTAGTGAGTATGTTCCGAGTAAGCGATAGTGCGTGGGTTTTAAAGGGAAGTGCGATCATCAAAGTCTTTCTGGCGTTGACGGTTGGAATACTAGGAATTTATTATGCAACACGCCACGGTATCGCAAATGAAATGACATTGCAGTCGTTTTTGCCAAAATTTGATATTAAAAGTCTTTCTTTTCTGGCTGTTATCATTTTTAATTTTCACGGGTTTGAAATTATTGCAACGATGTCACATACGATGGAACATCCAAAGAGACAGATTCCACTATCCATTATCATTGGTGGTTTAGTTATTGCGGGTATCTATTTATTTACAGCTTTTGGTATTGGAGTGGCTATTCCAAGTAGCAAGATTAGCACATCAACTGGTTTGATTGATAGTATAGAAATATTGACTGGAGGAGGAAGAAGTATTTTCTTATCTCTGATCGCAATTTTGTTTCTCATTACTTTATTTGGAAATATGATGGCATGGGCACTAGGAGCGAACAGTGTTGCAGCTCATGCGGCACAAAATGGCGATATGCCTAAAATATTCGGTACAAAAAATTCTAGGACAGGCATGCCAAGAGGAGCTGCTATAATGAATGGAATTGTAGCGTCTGTAATTGTGATTGTTGCTGTCTTTATTCCGAATGAAGATCTGTTCTGGAGTTTTTTTGCACTTAACTTGGTCATGATCTTATTGGCATATGCGTTGGTGTTCCCAACATTTGTGAAACTTCGCAATTCTGATGCAAATAGAGAACGCCCATTCAAAGTTGGTGGTAATAAGGGATTTATCACAGCGTTTGCAGCATCACCTTTTATCTTAACTGTGGCAGCAATACTACTTTTGATTGTACCAGTTGATTTGGAAATGAACAGTATTATTAACTCGCTTCCAATCTCTTTGGGAGCAGTTGGGTTCATTCTAATTGGTGAAATCATTGCTATTCGTTGCGCTAAGAAGAAAAGAAAATAGATTACTCAGATTGTTGTCTGATAAAAACGGTACAGGAAACTGTACCGTTTTTTGTACACTTTTTTCGCTACTATTTGTAAGAAAGATCGATGGGTCTTAAGACAAATTAGAAAGGTTGAGGTAGCGAAATGTTAAATAGGATTAATAAAATGAGAAGGAATATGAAAAATGCGAATTGGACAGAAAGTGCGGTTTGCTGGGTGCTTTCGGTTATTTTTTC
>JAGOGN010000257.1 GCA_017996675.1 Lachnospiraceae bacterium
GAAGTTGCAGCATATGGTGAGGGGATGTCGAATCATCCAATTGCACTGTCTATACGGGAAGCATATGGAAAACCTTTAGCCTTGGAACTGTTAGAGCAAATCAAAGAAATTCCTGGAATTGGAATCTTGGGATACTATCAGGGTCAGGAAATCCAAGTTGGAAATGTGCGATTATTAGGGGAAGGTCATGCAGACCTGAATGGATCCGCTGCTGAGTATACAACAGTGTATGTCTTAAAAGAAAAGAAGCATATGGGTACCATCTATATTGCAGATGAGTTGAAACCAACTTCTAAACAAATGATCAAAGAGTTAAAAGAACTTGGAATTAACCATACTGTTATGCTTACAGGAGACAGAGAGCAGGTGGCGCAGGCTGTTGGAACCAATCTGGGATTAGATCAGATTTATGCAGAACTTTTGCCGCAGGACAAGCTAACTAAAACAGAAGAAATCCTGGCACAAAAAGGGGATAAGGAGTCTGTTGCATTTGTAGGAGATGGAATGAATGATGCACCAGTTCTGGCTCGTGTTGACGTGGGAATTGCGATGGGAAGCTTAGGCTCTGATGCGGCAATTGAAGCAGCAGATGTAGTTTTGATGGACGATGATCCTATCAAAATAGGTACAGCCATTCGAATTTCAAGAAAGACCATGAAAATTGTGAAACAAAATATCATACTTGCTCTAGGAGTAAAGTTTTGTGTGATGATTCTTGGTGTGATTGGGGTCGCAAACATGTGGGAGGCGGTATTCGCAGATGTGGGTGTTTCCGTTCTTGCAATCATGAATGCTATGCGTACGTTGCGTTTTAGAAGATAGTAGATTTGGAAAGATCGCTCTTTATAAAGGGCGGTCTTTTTTTTAGGTCAGAACTATGTTAGAATAACAAGCAGAGCAAGTGTGAGAAAGAGGGATTCAAATGAAGGCGATAAAAAATTTAGTAAATTCCAATTGGTTTCGTTATTTATGCATTACTATTCTGGCAGCAGGAATAACAATACTGGTTGTACACTTTATAGTTCCACCAGCCAAACCGGTATTAAATGCAGGGAAGGCCAAGGCGGCAGGAGCATCAAAAATGGATATGAAACTGGTTGCGATTGGAGACTCCTTAACAGAAGGAGTAGGAGATGATACGAATAAGGGTGGTTATGTTCCTCTTTTAGCCTCCGGCTTGGACGATGTTTGTCATTTTCGTTCGATTGAGTCTTTCAATTATGGAAAGAGTGGAAATCGTACCACTCAGGTTACAGCCAGAATCCAGGAGTCCAAGGAAATTCAGGAAGGCATAAAGAAAGCGGATGCAATCGTGATTACGATTGGAGCAAATGATTTGCTAAAAGTGGCAAAGGATAATATTTTTAAGAGTTTATCTGTTGAAACTTTTTCCAAGCCACGGGAAGAATACATTACGAACATTAAAACAATGTATCAGGAGATTCGGAAGTATAATCCCAATTGTCCAATTTATCATCTTGGAATTTACAATCCTTTTTATTACAACTTTAAAGATATAACAGAGTTGCAGTCCATTATTGATTTGTGGAATCAGACAACACTGGAGTTTGCTGAACAGGAAAAAAATGTACATTTTGTGCCAATTAACGATCTGATTTATCAAGGAAACGGGGATGAGAAGCAACAATCCAATGTGAATAATTTACTGTCAGAAGCGGATTCCTTTCATCCGAATAATACAGGATATCAAATTATTGCGAACACCTTTCGTGATGAAATGTTAAAGACACAGAAACTTTGGATTCGTAGGAAATAAAGAAAGAGGGAGACTGTAAATGGATAGAGAACATGATTTTGGAGAAAAAGAGAGAAAAGCAATGAAACCCTGGCTTGTGGTTGTTCTGATTATTCTTGGTATATTAATAGGTCTGATCTCCATCGTTTTATTTCGAATCGGATCAAATAGAGAAGGCGAAGTAAGCAAGAAAACATCTGGAGAAAAGAGATCAGAAGCAACATTTCAGGTGCAGCTAACCAAACAGCAGACCAATGAGCTGATTAATTATTATTTGAACGAGTATCAGAAAGATTCTAAGGTAAAATATAACTTTGTTGTGGAAAATCAGGCAATGCTTCAAGGAACTTTTCCGTTTTTAGGACATGATTTAAATTTTTATCTTTATTTTGAGCCATCTGTACTAAGCAATGGGGACGTGCAACTGAAGGCGAAAAGTATTTCCATCGGAACATTATCTTTACCAATCTCAGAGTTAATGAAATATGTGAAATCGAAGTTCAAATTACCGGAATGGGTGGAAGTAAATACGAAGGATGAACAAATTACGCTTCACCTAAGTAAATTTCAATTAAAGGGCGGAATGTATATCGGTGCGGATAAAATTGATTTAGTAGGCGATGAAATTCGTTTTAATGTCTTTTTGCCAGTGAGTCAGCAAAAAGTGAAGTAGAATTGTAAAAATAAAAATGATGCTTTTGTAAAAAAATTGGCGCAGAGTGTTGACAAACAGTCCAAAGTATTATATTATATAATTCGTCGCTGACATTTACAGCAGACACCAAATGCGGGTGTAGTTCAATGGTAGAACACTAGCCTTCCAAGCTAGATACGTGGGTTCG
>JAGOGN010000005.1 GCA_017996675.1 Lachnospiraceae bacterium
ATCAGATGGCGCTTGTTCATATCTAGCAAACGAATAAGAGAAATCGCCACTTCCACCCGTCATGGATCTTAAATCTGTATTATATCCAAAAATTTCCGTAAATGGGATGTCCGCCATAATCTCTTGTTTTCCATCATTTGTTGGATTCATTCCCAATACTCTTCCGCGTCGTTTATTCAGATCTCCCATTACATCACCTGTATAGCGATCTGGAATCACAACCTTCAGCGCAGCAATTGGTTCTAACAAAATTGGGGACGCTTCCATAAATCCTTTTTTAAATGCCTGATGAGCAGCTGTCTTAAATGCCATTTCAGACGAATCTACTGCATGATAAGATCCATCATATAGCACAGCCTTTACACCTACAACTGGATAGCCAGCCAATGGGCCTTTTATAACTGCATCATGAACTCCCTTTTCTACTGCAGGGAAAAAGTTCTTTGGAACAGCTCCACCCACAACATTTTGTTCAAACACATAAGCTTCATCCAAATTTCCGGATGGTTCAAATGTCATCTTTACATGACCATACTGTCCATGTCCACCAGATTGTTTCTTATATTTATACTCAACGTCCGCTTTCTTACGTATCGTCTCTTTAAATGCAACTCTTGGACGACCTAACTCCACGTCAACTTTATATCGTTCTTTCAGCTTACTTACTGCAACATCAATTTGTTGTTCTCCAATACCATAAATCAAAGCCTGACGATTCTCACTATCATTCACACATTTTAATGTCAAATCCTCTTGCATCAGCTTGTGGAATCCTTGCGATATTTTATCATCATCCCCTTTATTCACAGCTTTATAGCTTAAATAGGTGTAAGGTACGGATAAATCAGTCTTACCATAAATCACTGGAGCTGCTTTTGTAGAAAGAGTATCTCTCGTAGCAGTCTTTGTAAGCTTCGCAAGCGCTCCAATATCACCTGCATGAAGTTCTTTCACTTCGTCCGGTTTATTTCCTTTCAACACATATAATTTTCCAATCTTTTCTTCTGTATCTTTATCATGATTAAAAAGTAAATCATCCGTTTTCAAAACTCCTGAGCATACTTTAATCAAGGAATATTTTCCAATAAATGGATCCACGATTGTTTTAAATACATATGCTGTCTTTGATTTTGAAAAATCGTAATTACCTTCAAACACTTCATTATTTTTTAAATTAACACCTACACATTCTCTGGCTGCAGGACTTGGTAAATATTTTACAATATCATCAAGTAACGTATAAATACCCTGTGCGAGAACTGAAGATCCCATGGTAACTGGTACCATACTGCCATCATCTACATTACGATTGAGTGCGGATCGAATCTCTGATTCGGAAAATTCATCTCCACTAAAATAACGATCCATAAATTCTTCACTTGTCTCTGCAACAGATTCCATCAATGCATCTCTGTATAAATTCAAATTTTCCATTGAATAATCTGGAATCGGTATTTCCTGAACTTCTCCTTTAGCATCCCAACGATTTGCTGTTAGACCGACCACATTCACGTAACCTACAAATTTCTCATTCTCTCTGATTGGCATATGAAATGGTGCAATTGCCTGTCCATATAAATCCTGTAATTCACTTACAACTTCACGAAAACTTGCATTATCATCATCCATCCCTGACACAAAAACCATTCGTGGTAAATGATATTTATCACAAAGTTCCCACGCTCTCTTCGTTCCCACTTCTATTCCAGATTTACCTGAAACAACAATAATGGCTGCATCAGCAACAGAAGCAGCCTCTTCAGCTTCTCCTACAAAATCAAAATAGCCTGGTGTGTCCAGGATATTAATCTTCACATTATCCCATATAACTGGAATAACTGAGGTATTTGTAGAGAATTGTCTCTTTATTTCTTCCTTATCATAATCACTTATTGTATTGCCGTCATCAATCTTGCCCATGCGGGAAATATCTCCTGCCAGGTAGGCCATTGCTTCTGTTAAGCTGGTCTTACCGCTTCCCCCATGACCCAATAAAACAATGTTGCGAATCTTGTCTGTTGTAAATACGTTCATGTGCAAATCCTCCTATACAAGTTATTTTTAAGATATATGTATTGTACTAAAAATTCATCAATTGTACAATGATTATTTTTAATACTTTTTCAAAACAACGTCTTTATGGAAACTTTGACCTACTTTTGCGGAGAATTGTACGTATTGTGTAAAAAACTCGATATTGTTTTTCAATTTGCTTTTCCAAGAAAGATAGAGTACAATAAAATATTATAAAGGAGTCAACTATGCTGATCAAAAAAAATACACCACTCAAAGGAACCGTAGTCGTTCCTTGTGACAAATCAATTGCACATCGAGCATTTTTTACAGCATCTATCTGCTCAGGAGAATCCATCATTCGAATTCCTGTTTGTGGGTTAGATTGTCTTACAACCATTCATTGTATGCGCAGTCTTGGCATATCCATAACCATGTGTAAAGAAGGTTATCGGGTTAAGGGTAAAGGAATGCATGGACTAAAGTCATATTCTGGAATTTTGTCCTGTGATAACAGTGGTACTACTGCACGTTTTTTAATGGGCTTGTTATCTGCACAAAGTTTTGAATCATCTTTATCTGGCGACAACTCTCTCAAACAGCGTCCCATGAAACGAGTTACCGATCCACTTTCCTTAATGGGCGCCAATTTTCAATATCACAACCAAGTTGGTGTACTACCGTTAACCATACTTCCCGGGCCGTTGAAAGGAATCCATTTTGATATGATTGTTTCTTCCGCACAAGTGAAATCTGCAATTATGTATGCAGCACTCTATGCAGACTCTCCAACCATTATTAATGAACCTATTCCAACAAGGAACCATACGGAAATTTTTTTACATCAATGCGGTGCACAGCTTCACAAAAAAAATCAGCAGCTGACCATTCACCCTGCTGAAATTCTCCATCCTTTCGACCTGAAAATTCCCGGTGATTTTTCAAGTGCTGCATATTTTATTACGGCTGCATGCATCGTACCTAATTCCGAAGTTTGTATTCGTCAGGTCAATGTAAATCCAACACGGGTTGGCTTCTTAAAAGTCGTCAAACAAATGGGTGGAAAGTTTAAATTGCAAAATAAAACCATGGAAAACGGCGAGCCCGTTGCCGATATTATCATTCTGTCTTCTTCATTAAAAGGCATCACAATCGATTCCTCTCTCATTCCTTCCATGATTGATGAAATTCCGCTCATTGCAGTCTTAGCCTGTTTTGCAGAAGGAACCACCATCATTCATGACGCATCTGAATTGCGATATAAGGAAAGCGATCGAATCCATGCCATTGTAGAGAATTTACAAGAAATGGGTGCAGATATCATTGAATACGAAGATGGTTTCGCCATTTTAGGCGGTCAGCCACTACGCGGAACAACCATCAAGACCTATGGAGATCACCGAATCGCAATGAGTTTTTCCATTGCTGCCCTCATGACAGATGGAGAGGTTGCTTTGGACGATTGGACCTGTGTAAGTATTTCCTATCCCGAATTTTTCCAGGATCTGTTAAATTTAACAGGTGTCAGTATCAATGAAGCAGGGAAGAAATTATTAAATAAACACTTTTAAAAAAAAGACTGCATCCCGACAATCAAGGGTGCAGTCTTTACTCATTTAATTAATCATCCAGCTCATTAAAGATTTGATAAATTTCAATCTTCAACGCATCCGTTTCTGTCATTCCGACAAAAATTCCGCCATAATTGAATTTACCATCTTCTTCTTCCACTCGAACAATTTCAATAACTGTGTCAATAATTTCCTTTGTCCAGATTTGAATCTTCGCATCGTAGTATGTTCCTGCTTTCAATTCCTGATCAGCTGTAAATCCAATACCTGTTTTCGAAATATCAAATACTTTCACATGAAGAAATCTTAATGTTGTTAGACCTTCTGTGTCCAGGCGCTCTAATTGAACCGAAACATCCAGATCCAATCGTTTGCTTCTTCTTCTTTCTTCCATAACCACATTTCCTTTCGATTCAAAGTTCTGTTCCACCACTATTTTAAATCAAAATCATTTGAGATACAACCTGTTTTTTATTTATTTACTGTTTTGCTGACAGATTTGTATTTCCAATAAACATCGCATCTCCAAAACTAAAGAAGCGATAGTTTTCCTCTACAGCAATTTTGTACGCATTCATTACATTTTCACGTCCAGCTAGGGCGGAAACCAGCATAATTAAAGTTGATTCTGGTAAGTGAAAATTAGTTATTAACCCATCCAAAATCTTAAACTGGTAACCTGGATAAATGAAAATTTCTGTAAAACCACTCGTGGCCTTAATTGTGCCATCTGGCAACGCAGCCGACTCCAATGTCCTACAGCTTGTTGTTCCCACACAAATGACCTTCTTATGTTCTCTTTTGGTCTGATTAATTAATTCTGCAGCCGCCTCATCCACCATATAAAATTCTGAATGCATGTGATGGTCTTTTACCTGATCTACTTTCACAGGCCGAAAGGTTCCTAATCCAACATGAAGCGTGATTTCTGCAATGCGAACTCCTTTATTACGAATCTCCTCTAACAAATCAGGAGTCATATGAAGACCAGCTGTTGGTGCGGCTGCTGAACCATTATGCTTTGCATAAACAGTCTGATAACGTTCCTTGTCTTCTAAATGATGGGTAATATAAGGAGGTAATGGCATCTGTCCTAATTCGTCCAGCACTTCTTCAAAAATCCCATCGAACTGAAACTGAATCAATCGGTTTCCTTCTTCTATAACATCCAGGACTTTTCCTTTTAAACGACCATCTCCAAACGTCAGTTCCACTCCAGGCTTCACTTTTTTACCTGGCTTTACAAGAGTTTCCCAAATATTTTGATCTCTTCTTTTTAACAAAAGAATTTCAATTTTGCCTTCATGCCCTTCTCGATGTCCATACAGTCTGGCAGGTAATACTCTGGTATTGTTCAATACTAAGCAGTCTCCTGGCATCAGGTAATCGATCATTTCTCGAAATACCTGATGTTTGACCGCTCCTGTCTCTTTATCAAGAACCAGTAACCTGGAACTGGAACGATCCAAAAGCGGATCTTGTGCAATTAATTCTTCTGGCAGATCATAATCAAAATCTTTTACATCCATTTCTTTACCTCTTAAACTTGCCTTAACTCTACACCAGCATTGGATAGAGCTTTCATGATTTTTCCCATTGCTTGTACAATTTCATTTTCTTCTAACGTTTTATCTTTCGCTCTGAATACCAATGAATACGCCATGGATTTATGTCCTTCTAAAACCTGATTGCCTTCATAAATATCAAACAATTCGATCGATTCCAGATAGGAGCCGCCTGCTTTTTTAATGGTATTTTCGATTTCTTTTGCTAACATCTGCTTTGGCACCAAAAGACTTAAATCTCTGGTTACAGCTGGATATTTTGCTAATCCCTGATACTTATACTGGAAGTTACTAAGTTCAAGCACACGATTCATATGAATGACTGCAACAAGTGCACTACCTTTCATTCCATAATTTTGAATGACCTGTGGATGAACTTCGCCAAGATACGCAATTTCTTCTCCATTGCAAGTACATACGGCTGCTTTTCCTGGATGCAAAAATGGAATATTTTGAACTGGTTCATAATCTAATTCAGCAAAAACTCCACATTCTGTTAAGATTACCTGAACCATTCCTTTTAAGTCAAAGAAATCTCCTTCTCCGTACATTCCTAATGTAAGTTCCATTTCTTCTTGTGGAAGTTCAGTCATCGGTAATGTTTTTGGCAAATAAATGTTTCCAAATTCAAATAACCGAACATTTTTATTTCTTCTATTATAATTTGTAGAAAGGTTCGTCATCATACCATTTAAAGAAACCGTTCTCATGATACTAAAATCCTCGCCAAGTGGATTTTGAATGGTAACCGTCTGGCGCAAATTAGAATCTTGTGAAATTCTTAATTTATCAAACACTTTTGGACTTTCAAATGAATAATTCATTGCTTGTGAAAATCCGCATAAACGTGCTGCAGTTCCTGCTTTTACCTGCATCGTTCTTAGCTCGGATAATTGTCCCATTGTGGTTTCGCCTTTTGGAAGGGTGGTAGGAATTTTATCATATCCGTAAAAACGAGCTACTTCTTCTGCAAGATCATTCATTTCAAAAATGTCCTGTCTCCAGCTAGGCACCCAAACCTCACCTTGTTCTTCACAATAGGTCAGATCTACCTTATTTAAGTAAGTGATCATTTCTTCTTTTGCAATATTGGTACCTAATAATTGATTGATTGCATCTGGACAAAATGAAACATAATGGCCATCTACAGGATTCGGATAAACATCAATTTCTCCACCTACTACTTCTCCGGCACCGATTTCTTCAATTAGCTGACAAGCCCGATCCATAGCAAGCTTTGCAGTATTTGGGTCCAGTCCTTTTTCAAATTTACCTGATGCATCCGTTCTTAATCCTACTTTTTTAGAAGTAAGACGAATATTGGTTCCATCAAAACATGCTGCTTCCAAAAGAACATCGGTTACATCCTCTTTAATCATGGAGTTCTCTCCGCCCATGATTCCAGCAATTCCAACTGGTTTCTTACCATCACAAATCATTAAAGTAGAATCTGTTAAGGCGCGATCCTGTCCATCCAATGTTTTGAAAGTATCACCATTACAAGCTGAGCGAACAATAATTTCATTGCCTTCAATGTCTCTTAAATCATAAGAATGCATTGGCTGACCCATTTCTTCCATCACGAAATTCGTAATATCCACAATATTATTAATTGGACGAATTCCTACAGAAGCAAGACATCTTTGCATCCACAGTGGACTTGGTTGGATTTTTACATTTTTTACAACGCGAGCGATATAACGACTACATTTTTCAGAATCCTCAATGGATACTTTAAAACTGTTACGAATATCCTCTTGATTACCCGTTTGGTTAACCTTAGGAAGAATCAAATCTTTCTGAAATGTTGCAGCCACTTCTCTTGCAATTCCAATCATGGAAAAGCAATCCACGCGGTTTGATGTTACTTCATATTCGACCATCACATCATTTAAGCCCAAAATAGCTGCTGCTTGTTCGCCAACAGGCACTTCGGAATCAAAAATATAAATTCCATCTGCGCAAGCTTCTGGATACATATCACAATTAGAGCCTAATTCCTGAATGGAACACATCATTCCATTACTGATGATTCCTCTTAATTTACCCTTTTTAATCTTAACGCCACCTTTGATCCGATTTCCATCATGATCACAGGCAACTCGTCCACCATCTAATACCACAGGGACTTTATCATTTTCTTTTACATTATTTGCGCCAGTAACGATTTGAACAAATTCTTCTTCTCCAATATCAACCTGACAAATAATCAATTTATCTGCATCCGGATGGCGCTCAATTTTCTTAATCTGACCCACAAATATCTTTTCCAGATCCGCTCCACGGTCTTCATATCCTTCTACTTTTGTTCCTGAAAGTGTCATGCGATCTACAAAATCAGTTGTCGCAACATCTAAATCTGGAACATATCTTTTTATCCATGTAAATGAACTATTCATTATAATCTCCCTTCTCTTAGAACTGGTTTAAAAAGCGTTCATCATTTTCATATAATAAGCGCATATCATCAATCTCATATTTCAAAAGAGCTATTCTTTCTAATCCTACACCAAATGCAAATCCAGAATATTCATCTGGATCAATCTTACATCTGCGTAGCACATTTGGATGTACCATTCCACAACCCAAGATCTCAATCCATCCGCTTCCTTTACAAAAACGACAGCCTGCACCTTTACACTTAAAGCAAGATACATCCATTTCTGCACTTGGTTCTGTGAATGGGAAATGATGAGGACGGAATTTTACATTCGTCTCTTCGCCAAACAGTCTTCTAGCAAATTCCTGTAAAGTTCCCTTTAAATCTGCAAAAGTAATTCCTTTATCAATAACCAGTCCCTCAATTTGATGAAATGACGGTGAATGTGTCGCATCCACATCATCGGAACGAAATACTCTGCCCGGTGCAAGAATACGAATTGGTAACTGTTGCTTTTCCATTTCACGAATCTGAACTGGGGAAGTCTGTGTACGAAGTACGATATTTTCATTCACATAAAAGGTGTCCTGTTCATCTTTCGCAGGATGGTTGTCAGGTATATTCAATGCTTCAAAATTATAATAATCAAATTCCACTTCAGGACCTTCTACTACTTCATAGCCCATTCCAACAAAAATATCTTCCACCTGACGTAGTGCGATCTCATTTGGATGCGCATGTCCCACTTTAATTTTCTTCCCTGGAAGTGTCACATCAATGGTTTCATTTTTCATTTTATAGTCAAGTTCAGCCGCTTCAATTTTACTTTTCGCGTTTTCAAAAATTCCTTCTAAATATTCTCTTGTTTCATTTACAAGTTGTCCAATAATTGGTCTTTCTTCCTGGCTTACATCTTTCATCGACTTTAGAATCGTCGTAAGTTCACCTTTTTTTCCTAAAAAACGCGCTTTTACATCATTCAGTTTTAATAATCCTTCTGAATTTGAAATTTCTCTCATTGCGTTTTCACGAATCTGATTTAACGTCTCTTTCATACTAGTTCTCCTTTCAACAATAAAAAAACTCCCTCCCAAATAGGGACGAAGTATTCCGCGGTACCACCCTGATTCCTGTAAACAGGCTCTCAACATAAGATAACGGTTATGACCCGTTTGCACCTACTTTAGGTTCAGTACAAAAACTCCAGTGTGAAAATTCAGTATCTCGTATACCCAAAGGACTCTCAGCTATGATCCTTTGTCTCTGTGGCTCACCTACATACCTACTAGCACTTTCTTCGTTTCTTCCATATAAATATAACTATCAAATATTTTATCATAATATCCAAAGTACTTCAAGTGATTTTTCTATTACGCTTGAAAAGACTTCGAATTTGCTCTCCATATTCCATATTGATCTTTCCACCAATCAATAAAATATACATACAGAAATAAAGCCAAATCATCACTAATACCCATGTGGTTAAACTTCCATACATGGAAAATCCGTTAAAATCATCTACGTACACCGAAATAATAAACGACAGAAAATACCAACCTAACGCGCTAAAGATCGCCCCTGGTAACTGACTAATGAATTTCGTTTTGCGATTCGGCAGAATTTTCATCATGATTGCAAAAAAAGTAATTAAAACGATCAGTAAAATATAAATTCTGGCATTGATTACTCCATTCATGAATCTTTGAAGAATGGACAAATCTCCTCGCAACAGTTTCTGAATATTTCTGCCAAAAACAACAAGCAAGAGTGAAAAAATAATGGAAAGCATAAAAAGTAATGTATACACAACTGCCCAAAAACGCATCACGAACCAGTTTCTTGTTTCATTGACGCGATACACAGAATTCAGTCCATTTAAGAGACTTTGTGCCCCTTTTGCCGAAGACCACACGGCCATCACAACGGTGACTGACAAAAATTGCAGAGAATTTGAATAGACCTCACTTACGATTCCTGTCAAAAACTTTTCAATATAGGCTGGCGAAAAATCACGAACCACCTGAACCAGCATATCTTCTGTAATTGACGTATATTTGATCAATGAAATAAACACCATCAAAAATGGAATAAACGAAAGTATGAAAAAAAATGCAGATTGCGCTGCATAGGCACCAATATGATCTTCTACCAATAGTCCTAAAAAACGAAATAGATTGTCTTTAAATTTTCTCATGATTTCTTGTTCCTTTTTTTCGAAAGAAAGAAGTTGCACAGTAAAACTATGCAACTTCAAATTTTCTTTTAAAACCCAAAATGCCGTTCCAGCGATTTTGACTCCTAGCAACGCTAGGTGGGTATCCGCAACAGCACTTACTGTCTTCCACTACAAAGGAGGCTTGACATCATTGCTGCAATAATAAGAGTCCCATAAAAGTAAATGTAGGTTCAAAATAGCCGGTAGTCGTGCACCTCAGGATTTCTACTATTATTATACCAAATCCACAGATTATTGCAAGTATTTTTTACTTCATTGCAAATATATTGCGGACTATAGCCCAATAATCAGTCTATTGACCAATTGTGCTAGCTTGGCAAACAACTTTTTCTAATGCTTTCGCAGCATCTTCTGGAAGCTGATTATATCCTTCTTGATCTGTTGCTAATGACTGAACATAATCTAGTCTGTCCTGCATACGATTGCGCATATTTTCTACGTAAGAAGCGTCCTGTAACCGTGGAACAAATCCTTCCCATTCCATGATTTCAATATCAGTGAATGGACCCCATGGTTTAAAATCAGCTACATGGTCTACAATTTTCTCAATTACACCCAGTGTCACTTCTTTTGGAATTTTCTTACCCATAAAATCACCAGTATTAATAATATAACAATCTACATTCTTCTCTTCTACTAACTTTTTGAATTTTAAATAATCATTTGCTAGTGGATAGGTACGGAATGGGTTTGCATATGGTTCTACAACCAATTTATTTGGATCTACTCCTTCTTTTAAACGTTCTGCACTAGAGCGTTTTGTTGCAAGAGTGGCTCCCATAACAGATGCCAGAGAAGCTCCTTTTAATTTCACTACTGGTGGAATGGTAGGATCTTTCATAATCCAAAAGATTGCATTCACTGGTGATTCTAATTTATCCACACGGTTTGGTGACCATAATTTTGATTTGATTGCACGACCATTTCCATTACGGATATCTTCGGTAACCAATACCACTTTACCATCTTCATCAACGGTAGCCGCACAGTTTTGTGCAGTAAGAAGATATTTATTATCTTCACAGTCAACTGGATAATCAGCAGTTTTATCAAAATAAGTTGGTTCTAATGCTACAGATGAACAGGTATCTGTGTTAATCACAAATGCATCATCATGCAGTACTTTAATTGCTTTATATTTTCCATCATGTCTTGCGTGTGTAATGGTAGACTTACCAGATCCAGACAAACCAAATACAGCTGCAACATATTTTTGATCGTCATCTAAGGTATATTCTTTTTGTCCACCATGGCAAGATGCATATCCATTACGATTTGCAATCGCCCATGCAATTGTTAAGGTTCCTTTTTTATGTTCCCCGAAATATTTCATTCCAAGAATTGCTGCACAATTTTGTTCCGTATTAAAATAGCATAAACAGTTTGGATCACAAATATCTGTTTGAGTTGTTCCCTTCCATCCTGGATCGGATACAATATAAATATCTGCTTCATTTTCATATTTGTTTGAGTTCTTGTACATATTAATATATTCTTCTGTCTGATATTGGAAATTCAACATCCAGGAATACATAATATTCTCTTCCCCTTCCGGAATCAGTAAATGTGCTTTTACCATAAATTCCGGATCCAGACCGATCACTACTTCTGCATGATAGAGTTTCTTCCATCTCATATCATAAACAGCATCCATTAAAATTTTATCTAATTTCTCTGTATCAACGCCTGGCTGTCCTGTTATTCTTCTTGCTGGAGCATATCTTCCTACAATCGATCCATCATTGAATAGTAATACTTTCGCATCAGCTTCCAGTCCAAACTCTTCTCCTTTGTAAACTGGCATGTCTGTAACGATCGTTCCTGGTGAATTCTTTGCCAAATTATAAGCCTGCGACAGCGAAGAAATTCTCGTAACATTATTTCCGTAAAACGCTGTTTCGATCATTGATCTTGTTTTGGTAAAGCCCACCTTTCCTGGTCCTATTTCTGACCGCTTGTAGTTTGCTTGTGTAGACATTCTTCTTTCCCCCTAAATGCTATAAATTTTCTTTTGTAAATGAATATGGAAATAATTCTTCCAATGAGAGTACTTTATAATCCTCTGGACTTTTTGCAAGGATAACCTGAAACTCCTTCAAATCGCAAAACTCTGCCATAACCTGACGACATACCCCACATGGTGCCAGATACTGATCTTGATCTCCACATACAACAATTGCTTCAAATTCTGTAACACCTTCCGAAATTGCCTTAAAAAATGCCGTTCTTTCCGCACAATTCGTTGGTGTAAATGATGCATTTTCAATATTACAGCCTTTGAAAATCCGACCGTTCTTTGCTAGTAAAGCTGCTCCTACACGGAACTTTGAGTATGGTACATAAGCAAATTCTTTTGCAGCAAAAGCTTCCTGAATCAAATGTTCATATTTATTCATATTATCACCTCTCAATCCATTTGCGTTATTATTGTAACGCACTTTATAGAAAAAAGCTACCCATAGTTATACACAGTACTTTATTCCTAATTATGATTTTTTTGTAAATTTTTCTCCTCATTTTTGGTTTTGACATTCAATTGTGTTATAATGCTCAAATAAACAAAATACTCGTCAGGAGGTAGCTATGACAAATCGAACGCTCACGCCAGAAATTCAACGCTTATCACAAATTTGTTTGGATAAGATGCAAATTGATAATGAACTATACCAGAAATTTAATGTAAAAAGAGGACTGCGCGATCAAAGCGGAAGTGGTGTTCTTGTTGGCATAACTGATATATCAGAAGTAAATTCCATGCGAACAATTGATGGCATTCGCTATCCAATGAATGGTGAACTCTTTTATCGCGGATATGATATTCATGATTTGATTTTTGGCGTTTCTTCCGAATCCTGTTGGGGATACGAAGAAACTTTGTACTTACTTTTATTTGGCAATCTCCCAACTCAGCCGGAACTGTTTGGTTTTATTGATCTCTTTTCTGGTTACCGGGAACTTCCTGCTACTTTTTTAAGAGATATCTTAATGATGGCTCCTAGTAAAGATTTAATGAATATGATGGCACGTAGTGTACTAACACTCTACTCTTATGATAGTTATGCCGATGATATCTCCATTCCGAATGTTCTACGACAGTGTTTACAACTTACCAGTGTATTTCCTCTTTTAGCTGTATATGGACATCAGATTTTTAGACATATTCATGATGGCGAAAGTCTGGTCATTCATTCTCCATCCAACGCTCGTTCCACTGCTGAGAATATTTTGATGATGCTTCGTCCAGATTCTAGTTACACCCCAGCAGAAGCGAAACTATTAGACATTTGCCTTATTTTACACATGGAACATGGCGGTGGAAATAATTCTACCTTTACTTCTCACTTACTATCTTCATCCGGTACCGATACCTATTCTACCATTGCTGCTTCTTTAGGCTCTCTGAAAGGAGTTCGCCATGGTGGTGCAAATATCAAAGTTGTTCAAATGATGCGGGATTTAAAAAACCATATTACGGATTGGAAAGATGAAGATGCGATTCGCACCTATTTAAGTAATGTTTTAAACAAAAATGCCTTCGATCACAGTGGTTTGATTTACGGCATGGGACACGCGGTTTATTCTCTTTCTGATCCAAGAGCAGAAATCTTAAAAGGATTCGCCGAGACTGTTTCCAAGGAAAAAAAGAGAACGAAGGAATTCGATTTGTACGAAACAGTATCCAGACTTGCCCCTCAGGTTATCCAGGGAGAGCGGAAGATCTTTAAAGGAGTAAGTCCCAATGTTGATTTTTACTCTGGCTTTGTATACGAACTCTTAGATTTACCTTCCCAGCTTTATACTCCAATTTTTGCGATTGCAAGAATGGCCGGCTGGAGTGCTCACCGAATCGAGGAACTCGCATCCAATAGTAAAATCATGAGACCAGCCTATATGAGTATGAGCGATCATAGAATCTATGCTCCGATTGAACAACGCTAAAACAAAAGCCTTCACAACGGTTTCTTACCAATTGTGAAGGCTTTTCTTTTCTTCGCTCATCTTACACTAATCCGTTATTTCATCTGACCAAGATACTTCCCCTTAGCTCCTGCCAAAATAAAAAAGTAAGCCATGATCAACAGAATAAAGCAAGCGGTTATGCCAATACTTTTAGGCAGTGTATCCACAATCTCACAGGATAAGCCATAAATTCCGAACAACACTACCACTACTCCAAAATAAATGGTCTTGCCAAACATATTCTTCGCAAATCCATCAATATCACTCTTTTCTGTTATTCGAACATTCTTTGACATCCACTTGGCCACTTTCTTACGATACTTTAACTGCACTGCAGATACAAACACGTATAATCCAATCACGATTACAGCTGCATGCAAAATCATATTTCCTGTCATATTCCCTTCCTCACTTTCCTACATTGTTCATTATAGTATGTCACCTTACTTATTTCAAGTGCTAGTGAGTTAAGATTTACGATAAATAATTGAACTTTTTTCCTTTTTGGTGTAATATTAAATAATAATGCAAAAGAGGTGCCGCTATGGATAAGAAAGATCTAAAAATAATGATTATCGATGATTCCATTCTAGCTAGGAAGCAGTTAAAAGATGTTTTATCAACAATGGGCTTTCAACATTTTTTTGAGGCGAATAACGGCGAAGATGCTGTTTCTCTCTACAAAGAAATCCAGCCAGACATTGCTTTCCTTGACATTGTAATGCCGAAAAAAGATGGCATTGCCGTTGTAAAAGAACTACACGACTTTGACAAAAATGCCTATATCGTCATGGTATCCTCTGTTGGAACACAGAAACAGTTGAAATCTGCAATCGAAGCAGGCGCCGTTGAGTTTGTTCAAAAACCTTTTAACGAAGCACAGATACAGGCGATCATACATGCAAGAATAGAGGGGAGAGACTAATGTTTACACAATTTTTTGGACACTATTTATTAGAGAAGAAAGTCATTACTCAGGATCAATTATTGCATGCATTGTCTGAACAAGCAAATACAAGGATCAAACTTGGAACACTTGCGATTCATGCAGGTTTGATGACTGCAAATGAGGTTGAACATGTAATCATCATGCAAACTCATAAAGATCAGCGTTTTGGTGATATTGCCATTGAAAAAGGCTATTTAACAAAAGAACAGGTTCATAGTCTCCTCGAACGACAAAGCCCTGAATATTTGGTGCTTGGTCAGATTTTGGTGGAAGAAAATATTATCACTGCCAGTCAATTTGAACAGTTGCTCAGTGAATATCAAAGCGAGAACGAATTTTTTGAATTAGATTTGTTAGACGAACAGCGTGATAAGGTACTTCAACTCATTCACACCTTCTGCAAAGTGAATGAGCTTCCAGAAAAAGAACTCATTTCAGATTATTTGATGTTGTTGTTCAATAATCTGATTCGCTTTATTGGTGATGATTTTACGCCCCTTAGTATTATCACCCTCAATGAGTACCCTACCACTTTAGCAAGTTGTCAGGAAATCATAGGTTCTTTTTCACTAAAGACTATTATTGATGGAACACAGGAAAGTCTGATTCCTTTTGCTTCTCGTTATGCAAAAGATACATTCCGTGAATTTGATGAATTAACAGAAGCATCTATTGATGAATTTATGAATCTGCACAATGGTCTGTTTTTGGTAAACATATCCAATACAAGCAATATTGAACTCGATTTACTACCACCAGTGAAACATAATAACGAATTAGTTGACACTGGATCCAAGTCCTACGCATTACCAATTATGTACCCATTTGGAACGATTCACATTGTTCTTTCTATTTTAAGGAATTAAGTATATTTTATAAATGAGGTTTTCTATGTTGCCTGGGGTATTTCGTGCACAAAAAAAAGACGGAACCATTTACTTCCGCTCTAGTTTTACTTTTAAAAATAAACATATCAGTTTAGGTAGCTATCTGAATGAATTACAGGCATCTCGAGCATATCGAGAAGCCTGTCTTATTATGTCCGATTGCACTTACACTCCAGACAGTGATTATCATTCTTTTTGTCTTCACTTTCCTAAAATCATATCCTTGCTGAATTTTCGCGATCACGGAATTTATATGAAAAGTCCAATCTACTTACGAAAACATTACTTTCAGTATTTTTTATCTCCGCATCTGGATTATAAATTTGATCAAGAAGATTTATTCTATTATTCAAATAAATCAATTCTCAAACGGAACGGACATTTATGTGTTTCCGATTATGGCATGCAGGTATCAATCCTCTCCCGCTATGGAATCAAACCCTATGGGATCAAAGATCGTGATTATATTTTTAGAAACAACGACGACACTGACCTTAGACGTTCTAATATCCAGATCATCAACCACTATACTGGTGTAACGCTTTTTTATTCTAGAACAGGGCAGCCACAATATCGTGCCTTTATTCACATCAGGGGCAATCACCAACTTGGCATCTACGAAACTGAAGAAACTGCAGCCATCGCTTATAACAAAGCCGTCGATCTATCAAAAGAACATGGTATCAATAAGAATTACAATATCAATTTTATTGATACGATTTCTTCCAAAGACTATGCCACAATCTATACCAATATTCATCTCCCAGATAAGTTTCTTTCTTATCTGGCAAGTCTGCTTACGGACTAGCCAGCGCTTCTTGGTCAGTCGGATCAATCCCTCTATTTCCATTCACTCGAATTGGATTTTGTAAAACAGGTTCTTCCAGTGGAAAATACACATTTTCATCAGAAATCAGTACGCGGATTCTTTCACTATGCTCGTAAATCCACTTTGCATCTGCCACGGTTACTCTTACACATCCATGAGAAGCATTTTGTCCCAGTTTCAAATATTCATTGATATATAGGGTTTTAGGATTTCGATTTCTACTATAAAAAACGGAATGAATCAAATAATGTTCAGATATTCGGCAGCAGTATTGGCCATATACATTACCATTCAATTTATGCCATCGTTCTACTTTCTTTAATGAATATTCTCCTGTTTTTGTAGGCGTATACGTCTTTCCGGTAGAACACAACATGATCTTAATTGCTTTACTATAGTTTCCAGTTTCATCCATTTCATATATATAAATCCGGTTCAATTTTCGATGAATCCGAATCAAAATCTGTCCATCTTCTTTGAGAAATGCACTGGCATCTGATTGCACTTTTCCGCTCTCGTTCATATAAACTTGAATTCTTTGACCATTCTCTTCTTTCCAAACCCATTGATATTGAAGTACTTTCTGATGAACCTTTCGCTTTGAGGGTTCCTCAAATTGATCCAAACGTTCCACCAAATGTTCCACTTGCGGTTCCTTCGTCTCGTGATTGATCTCCTGATTTGTTTCTTGATTTGTTTCTTGATTTGTCTTTTCTGGTAAGGTCATCTGCTCTAATACTGAACAAATCACCTTTACCGGATTCATAAAAGTTGGTATGAAAAAAGATGCATCCCCCTTGAAAGAAAATGCAATTGTTGCGATACTTGCTCCAATGATTATAATTTTCTTCCTGAAATAATGCATCTTTTTCTCCTTAAAACCTTTTATTCAAACTGACATTCTGGTTTCTTGAAAAAATCCACCTTTGGTTCCAAAAACTTAAATACATGTTCTTTGGGGTTAACCCAGTCAGATAAATCATCAAAAATATGATCCCAGTCATAAATCCGATCATCTACGCCTAAATATTCTTTTACCATATCACATCCCGTTGGTGCAATTGGATGCAGTAAGGTCGTAATAACCTTCATTCCGTATAAGCAGTCAATTAAGATTTGTGTACGAAGTTCCGTATTTTCTTCTTTTTCCGCAATTTTCACATTATTAACCCAATGTTTATTCACATCGCGAATTAAACTGTCCAACACATAAGTAATTCGATGAAAATCATGATTATACATATGGCGTTCAAATTCCAGCGCTGCTGAATTTACCATTTCACGAATTTTTTCATCCACAGTACCCATTGGTAATTTTCCATCATAGTAACTTTGTGAAGAATAGAAACAGGAACGAATCAGTCGGTTGAACACATTCGTTAATAAATTACCTTCTTTTAATGCTGGATCCTGTCCCTCACGTTCTTCAACAGGCAAATAAACCTGTGGTTTGAAACCTACACTTTTTGTTGACAGACCTAAACTTAAAAAATGCATTCTCAACTGTTCAGGTGAATAGTATTCCAATAATTCATCTGCCATTGGAGGCTTCAAATCTGAACTACTACTTGCTTTTTTATCCATAAATAAAATATGGTTATTTGCTACTATATGAGGTAAATTCATTTTGGTCATATCCATTTCATCTTTTTGATCAAAAAATACTCCAGCAAAAAGTCCCATTTCAGCTAAACCATAAAAATAAATATTATCCTGTCCTATAAACTGATAAACACAAGCCTCTTCATCATTCCACCACTTTTTCCACTCATCTTCACCAAGACCTTTTTGTTCAAGATAGGTTCTGGTAAAGGAAATTGGAGCCCATAAACTTTCCGGCCACACCCAGAATGTAAGATCACTGACATCTTCTTTCGTTGGCACCGGAACACCCCATTCAATATTTCCAGATAAACGGAATGGAACCAAAGTCTTACCGGTACGGTAATGAATACCTTTTTCATCCATGACTTCTCTTGCTTTATCTCGATCATCTAAACACTGGAAAATGAATGTAATAGAAGGCTTCTTCTCTTCGTCTACAATTTCGTGTTCTGGGAACAGACTACGTAATTGCTCTAAATCCTCAATCTGTTTTCTCTGAACGTAGACACAAGCTGGCTTTAAGAACTCTTCCATTGCTTTAATTTCAAATTTTCTAGTATTCGTCTCTGTTGTTAAAAAGTTCATTCGTTGTTGCAATAACTCCATAAAGGATTCCAGATTAAAATACCAGTTCGTAACATTTTTAATAATTGGCTTTACACCTGAAAGTGTACTAATTGGGTCAATCAACTCGCTTGGCATATATTGATGACCTAAATCACACTCATCTGCATATGCTTTTTCCGAAGTACATCCTTCGATTGGACATTTTCCAAGAACCTGTCGTCCATTTAAAAATACTTCTTTTACAGGGTCAAAAAACTGTGGTGTTGACAACTGGCTTAAAAATCCATGCTGATAAAGTGCTTCGAACACTTCTGCAGAAACTTTTGAATGCATCTGACCAGTCTCTCCGAATGCGGATGCGCCGAATAAGTCCAGCGATATTTCAAAGTCACGAAGAACTTTTTTTTGATTTTCATGATTTGACATCACATATTCTTCAATGGTTCCTTGATAACCACTTTCTTTTTGTTTCCGATATGCTTCTACAATCGGTGAACCATAACAATCTGTTCCTGAAACAAAAATTACATTCTCTTTTCCAATACGATCCCTTAAAAATCTAGCGAATGTATCTGCGTGTACAAACATACCGCCAACATGTCCAAAATGCAGTGCTTTATTTCCATAAGGCATTCCACCTGTAATCACTGCTCTTTTCGGGAACACTGGCCTTTCATCATTACGAACTTTCTTATTGATCATTCATGCCTCCCAACTATGTAAAAACCCTTATTCTACTATAAAATAAGCGTTCTATCATATCTTTTTTTCAATATTTAATTTTATCAAATATAAAGTATAGTGTCAATCAGATGAAACAAAACTTATATTTTGGTTGCAATTTTTTCATATCTTTTATATCATTATAATATAAGAAGGGGCGAAGATCTTTTTGCCTCTTTCTGTCATTATACAAAAAATTATAGATAAGGTGATATACCTATGAAAAAGATAAAAAAATATATATTTCTACTTCTTCTCCTAGTTCTGACCCTTTTTCCACTTCAAACTCAGGCAAATTATACGCAGCCTAAATTCAGTGTTTCAAACCGTGTTGTACGAGTTGGAGTATTTGATTCTAGCGGTTTTTGGAATTTAAGTGGCTCTACTGTTATGGGGGGATATGCCTATGATTATCTGATGGCAATCTCTAACTACACTGGCTGGAAATATGAGTTTGTCTCTACTACTTTATCTGATGCAATCACGATGCTTCAAGCCGGTAAAATCGATGTGGTTATGGGACTTCAGCAAACACCGAAACGTTTGGAAATTTTATCCTACCCTACCAATAATATCGGTACCGAGTGCGGTGTCGTCATTACTTCAAAAACAAATACTACATTTGCATACAATGATTATGAAGCACTAGATGGTAAGAAAATCGGATGTCTGAAAGATAACGTGTACTCCTATCAGCATTTCCCAGATTATTGTAAATCCAAAAAAATCAATTGTGATTTAATTGAGTATGACACGGAAAGCGATATGATGAAGGCACTCAATTCTGGAAAAGTAGATGCGCTTTTGACTGTAGACATCTCTGATTTTGAAGACAATAAAATCGTCCTGAAATTTCATGCTGCACCAATCTACTGTGCGACTTCCAAAGGTAACACAGAAATTATAGAAGGGATTGATTATGCACTTGATAATATTCAATTAGATCTTCCATCTTTTGGTGCAGAAACCTATGCCAAATACTACGGACAACAAAATACGGATCTCAGTCTTACCCGAGATGAATTAAACTATCTTGCCTTAAGAACAACTCCAATCAAAGTAGCACTTCCGGAGAATAGACATCCTTATGCCTATATGGATGAAACCAAAAAATGGAAAGGCATTATTCCTGATTTGTTTGCAGCGATCAGTGCAGCTACAAATTTAAATTTTTCATTTGTGCCTGCATCTTCCTCTGAGCAAGCGCTCCGTTTACTGAAAAATAAAGAGGTGGAAATTGTTCCAGATTATTGGAGTTGTCTTGCATTAACTTCTTCCTACAACGCTTCCATCACTTCACCTTATCTCGAAAATAATCTGGTTACCATTTTTCATCAAGATAGCAAGAAAATATATAATAACAAACCACATACATTAGCAATTTCAATGTCGTTATCTTCTATTCGTGATTGTTTTATTCAGGATAAAAATACAGATTACAGCGTCTTCCCAACCGAAGAAGACTGTGTTGAGGCTCTCTTAAGAGGCGAAGTCGACGGAATTGTTTGCGACTACTTTTTTGCCCAGGAACTTCTTTCTAAGACTTCCTATGCTGAGTATGAATTTATACATTTTAATTTATTAGAATCGAACAACTCACAAAAAAGTATGGCCGTTGTATCGAGTAATGGTACCGAATTATTTTCGATTATTAATAAAAGTCTTCGTTCCATTAAAAATACCTCATTAGACAAGATTATATCTAGTAACAGTATTTTACAGGCACCTAAATTTAGTTTTACAAAATGGATGCAAACAAATATCTTCTTTATTCTGATTGCAGTCGCAATCATTTTAATGATTTTATTAACTTTTATCCTATTTATTATAAAAAGCCGTGCTCGAATATCAAAAATATTAAATACCGATACACTGACTGGTGGATTAAGCTTAAATCGCTTTTTAACGATTGCTTCTAGGTTAGTACAATCATCCCCTTCTTATGTACTTATCAAAACCAATATCATACATTTTCGATTTATTAATGATTTATATGGAAAAGATATCGGTGATCAGGTACTGAAAATGTTCAGCAAAACCGCTCTTTCACAACTGAATCCAGATGAATGCATTGCCAGGCAGGAAGCCGATCATTTTTTAATATTACTGCGAAAAAATACCCTCGCTGATCAACGGATTAACAGAATATTTTCAAAGACCTCAGAATCTGTTTCAGAAAAATATGGTTTTATTTTGAAAATGAATGGAGGAAGTTATCTCATCAAAAAAGGCGATTCCATCGCATCTTCCATCGAAAAGACCTCACACATTCTGGCAGATTTAAGCGAAGAACAAAGTGGATTTGTTCAGATGTATGATGATCGAAAAGAAAAACTGGTCCAGTCACTTTCTTTAATCGAAACCGATATGGATACAGCATTTAAAAACAACCAGTTTATACCCTATTTTCAGCCTAAATATAACATTCACACTGGAAAAATTGTTGGTGCTGAAGCGTTGGTTCGTTGGATGCATCCAGTACAGGGGCTCATTCCTCCAATTGACTTTTTACCATTTTTGGAAAAAAGCGGTGCCATTATAGAATTAGATTTTTATATGATGAACGAATCCTGTAAATTTATAAAGAAACACAAGGAAGCAACTGGAAACTGGATTACCATATCTTCCAATTTTTCAACCAAGCATTTTGTTCATGACAATTTCTGTGAACGAGTCATTGAAATTGCCAATCGATATCAAATACCACATTCCTATATTGAGTTGGAGATTACAGAAACACTCTCCATTGCAGATGCTGAAATTGTTCAGTCCATTTTCCAAGTCTTACATGAAAATCAATTTCAAATTGCAATTGATGACTTCGGATCTGGATACTCTTCCTTAGGAATACTGGAATCATTAGATATCGATATTTTAAAACTAGATCGCTCCTTCATGCAAACAAATATGCAAACGCATAATATTAATATGATTCGCGGAATCACTGATATTGCCTATAACAATGGTATGCAAATGATTTGTGAAGGTGTAGAAACATTAGAACAGATTGAAGTCTTAAAATCCACAAAATGTACGACTGCACAGGGTTATTACTATTCAAAACCTTTATCTGAAAAAGATTTTATACACGCTTTACTGCACAACTAAAAGAAGCTCCCGCGGGAGCTTCTTTCTTTAGATTAAATTCAGTTTTCGTTTCAGATTCCATCTTGCAATTACATAATAAACAACTGTAAATACAAGTGATAATCCTAAACCAATTGCAATTGAATAGTTGACATATCCTGTTGGATTGGTATCTGCTTTGAGCAAAGAATTCATATCCATTACACCAAATGAGAAAACCAACATAAAGACTGTAGATACAATCTGACTGATATAATATAAAACAACCGAGAATACCACGGACCACAGTACACGCTTATCCTGGAATGATTGTCCAATACTCATACCTGCCATAATCATAAATAAATAGCTGTAGAAAGTAACCAAAATAATTACAATCAAATATGCGATGATTTTCCATCCTTCATATCCAAGGCCTTTCTCTACTTCATTCAATAGACCTTTTATGAAGTCAATTCCTTCTGGTGAATATTTTCCAAGCATCCAACTTCCAACCATGGAAGCCATACCAAGAACCACATAAATAATTGACACAATTGCTTTTGAATCTAAAAAATATCCTCTTTTCACAGGTAAGGTATGTGTCAGATATCCCTCATCTTTATAGGTGTTATCATAAAAGCGTTTTAAAAGAATAACCAAGGTATAAACGAGCACCATAGCAATAGCAATATAGAAAATCCCACTCACTAAACTAGATGTAATCTTTACAATACTATTATGTTTTCCAATCATTCCCAATACTCTTACAATTGCACCTAATCCAAACAGAATTAGATAATATGGAAGGATTAATTTGTTCAAATATTTAATATCATACTTCATAACTTTCCCTAGCATCTGAATTCCTCCCTGAAAATCTCATCAATTGATTTGCCTCGCTGATTTCTTAATTCATCTGCGCTTCCTGTCAGATGAATCATTCCATCATCTACAAAAATCACTTCATCTAAGATTCGTTCTACATCCGAAATCAGATGTGTAGATATTAAAATGCTGGCGCCATCATTGAAATTAGTTAAAATCGTATCCATAATATAGTCTCTGGTTGCAGGATCTACTCCGCCAATTGGCTCATCTAAAATATACAGCTGCGCTCTTCTACTCATTACTAAAACGAGCTGCACCTTCTCCTTCATACCTTTCGACATGGTTCGAAGCTTATCATTTGCATTCAGATTCAATTTCTCTAAAAGTGCAAATGCTTTCTTCTCATCGAAATCATCATAGAAATCCCCATAATAAGAAATGATTTCTTTTACTCTCATACCATGATCTAAAAAAGATCTTTCTGGCAGATAAGAGATTACTTTCTTGCTTTCCACTCCAGGCTTCTGACCATTGATTAATATTTCACCTGAATTTGGAACCAGTAAATCATTCAGCAATTTGATAAGTGTCGTCTTACCACTACCGTTCTTTCCAAGCAATCCAATAATCTTGCCTCTTGGAATCTCCAGATTTACATTTTTTAACACTTGTTTCTTTCCGTAATTCTTATACAGATTCTTACATGTTATAAACTCCATCTTACTCTCTCCCATACGTTTTGATGAATTCCTGCGCTTCTTTTGGCGCAAATCCTAATTTAAGCATCTGATTCATATATTCATTCAGAACCTCTCTGGCCATTTCCATCTTCAACTCTTTTGATAAACCATCTTTTGAAGAAACAAATTTACCAGTCGTTCGTTCCGTATAAATATACCCCTCATTTTCGAGTTCAGTAAGAGCCTTCTGCATCGTATTCGGATTCACGGAAAATTCCTCCGCAAATTCCCTTACGGATGGAAGCTTTTCATTTACCCTGTAAATCCCCAAAGCAATGCGCTGCTTAATCTCATCTGCCAATTGAACATAAATTGGTTTATGAATATTAAATTTAAAACTCATTTGTTCACCTCTGCTTTCACTGTACTACTCACCTAGTACAGTAATACAGTTGTGTTCTTTTGTCAATGCTTTTTTTAAAAATAGTAAAGAAATAATAAAACATAGTCCTTCAGACATTAAAGGAGCCCACCAAATTCCATCTCCCTTAAAGACAAAAGTTAAAACAAATAAGCATGCTGTTATTACCAAAAACCCTCTGCACAACGAAATTGAGATTGCCTGTAATGGTTTTTCGATTGAGGTAAAAAACCCTCCGATCACAATATTGAATCCTACAATTAAATAAGAGAAATTGAAAATACGAAATACCACTCTGGATGACTCAATCAAATCTAATTTATCTTTAGAAACAAAAAGCTTAACGATTAAATCCGTTCCCGAGAAGTAAACCACGAAAAATGCCAGGGCCATCACACCTGTTGCCGTCAAACAATATCTTAATAACTTCTTACAATTTGCCCAGTTATTCTGACCAAAATAGTAACTAATAAGCGGTTGAGCGCCCTGTGCAATACCAGCCATTGACATTACGACCAAGGAGTTTACATAGGCGATAATCGTAAAGCTGACCAGTGCATTTTCGT
>JAGOGN010000063.1 GCA_017996675.1 Lachnospiraceae bacterium
TGGAAATCTAACGTTAAATCAGTTAGATGCAAAGTTAACGGAGCTGCGAAGAGGATGTATGTTTGTACTTCCTGTTTAAGAAGCGGAAAAGTTGAAAGAGTTTAACAAACATGTAATGAAAACCGGAAATTAATTTCCGGTTTTTTTATGTGCGCGAGTGATGAGGAAAATACAAATGTGCTCGCATATTTGTATTTGACGAACGCCGCGTCAGCCGGTGCTCTCTCGCGCAGCGAGGAGCAAACCGGAGTGCGCGAACAACAATAAAAAAGCGTCAGCCGGTGCTCTCTCGCGCAGCGAGGAGCAAACCGGAGTGCGCGAGAAAGAAGCAATGACCTAGGCCATTGCTTCTTCTTTTTGTTCTTGTTCTTTTACTTTTTCTGTAGCTTCTTTTATAATGGATTCTCCATCTAATGGGGAATCTTTCTTCTTTGCCTGAAATTTATGAACTAAATCTGGAACCATGTCTAGTATTTTAGTCATTGTATCCTGATTTCGAACATTTACTAATTTAGTAGTACCATTTTGAATAACCAGAATTGCGCTAGGAGTCATCTTCGCTCCCATTCCACCTGCTCCATTATTTTTCTTTTCCTGGGAAAAAGCTCCGGCAGCAACACCAAATGAAACATCTGCTAGTGGAAGTATAATGGTATCACCAATATGGATGGCCTCACCGACAACGGTTTTGGTTGTAATAAAACTATCCATTCCTTTGAATAAAGACTCTACTGTTGATGCAAAATTATTTTCTGACATGATGTTACCTCCTGTTTAATAGAATTGTACGAATTTGTTTGTTTGCGAATAATCGTATTCCAAGAATGAGTATGTGAATACCAAATAAATCGCCTTTACATGATAGTAATCCTTCAACATAAGTACTTTCACTAGTGAAATCAGGCATAATAGAGACATTCTTCTGGTAGACAAAAGGAAAAATGGATAATACCCCTAGAATCTCTCCTGTTAATGCAGGATCTGTTGTTGAAAAAGCGATATCTGCTTTGATTTGACTTGGTTTAACATGTTTCAAAAGAAATTTGAACTGTTTGAGCATAAATCGAATAAGCTCTTTATTTTCTTCCTTTGATATGGCTTCACGAAAGGTCTTAAATTTAGAAAGAAAATCAAACGGCTTCTTTTCTTTCTTCAATTTTTTCGCTTTCTTTTTCTTTCTTTTGTGTAGCTTTTCTTTGGTTACTTTCGTATGGACTTTCTCTTCCTGTACAAAACTAGAAACTGGTTCGCTTGTTGTTTGTTTAGGTGTTGCAGAGATATCTGTTAAAAGTGCTTCTGCCTTTGTATTTGAAACATGCGACGATTTCTTCGCCTTCGCAGTTGCTTTCTTTTTAAATGGATACCAGATGTAAGTTTGAAACGAATCATTTTGATAACCAAATCCGAATTGAATTAAGCCAAAAAGCCATTGAACCTTCCCAGCAAATTCGTAAGGTGGTCCGTTTCCAGATATCTGGTAACGAATGGGAAGAAAAAGAATCACTGCAAGCAAAAACAAGAGTAATAAAAATAGAGCAAGTAAAATAAAACCAATGATCTTAAGAAATCCAATTATGAAAACCATTTTTTATCCTCTGTATCTGAAAAATACTGTCGTATATTGATCGCTGGGTCAAAAATTAGTACATCCTGAACGATACGTTCTACAACAGACAGCGCATCTTGATAGTCTCTTGCAATTCCAATAATGGATAAATCTTTTTTCGGATAAGCTTTTTGAACCAATTCACGAGCTGGTATTAAATCCAGCTGTTCAGAATCGGATAATGCAAGCGTAATAATATAAGTATTCAGCAATAAAACGTTATGCTTCACACAAAAACGGATTCGCTTACATTTTCTTGGAGACAAATCCCCATAATACAGTTGTCTATACCATCTCATATTCTTCACTCTCAACTAAAAATACTTTCGGTTTCCCCATAAATTACGCTTTTTTAATTCCAAGTATTCATTATACGCTTTCTCTAAAATCAACTTTTCATTTGGAAATTTAAGTAAATGATAAGCTTCATGATACTTATAGAATCCTGAATCTTCAAAAAACTCTTCTTTTTGTGGTTTGCTGTAGTAGCTGTCTGCCATCATCAGGTACCAGTGAACTTTTTTGTTAATTACGTCATCCGGTATGCTGAATGTATATTGAGTTTTGTCGATATACTTGATGATTGAGGCTTCTGCTCCAGTCTCTTCACGCACTTCTCGTACAGCGGTATCTTTATAATCTTCGCCATCTTCTACAGTACCTTTTGGAAGTACCCAACCTTCATATTTGTTTTTGAAATTCTTATAGAGCAAAAGAACTTTTCCACGAAATATTACTACACCGCCACAACTCGTTGCTTCAATCATTGCAAATCCTCCTGTATGCGGTAAATCTATCCATTAGTATACATCTTTTTAGGTTTCATAGCAAGTAGATACCACAGCCTTCTTTGATTATCTGAAATAAGAATCGAAGACTTTTTTTGCGATTGGGACAGCATATTTACTTCCACTTCCACTTTTTTCAACGATAACAGCCAGCGCAATTGTTTTGTTGTTTGCATCTGTTGCATAACCCGTAAACCAGCTATGGGTAGCGTCACTACTATCACTTACCTGAGCGGAACCTGTCTTGCCAAATGCTTCGTATTGGTTATTTTTAAGTGCTTTTGCTGTGCCTGTTAAAACTGTTTCGCGCATAAAATCTTGTAAAATAGATGCTTGTGCATTGGTAAAAAGTCGTCCATACTCTTTGGAATCAAAAGATTTTACTCCAACTTCTTTTGCATTTGTCGTATGGTCAATGACCTGTGTGTTCATTAAAATTCCGTTGTTTGCGATTGCAGAAGAAATCAAAGCCATATGGAGCGGAGAAACAGTAGTTTTTTCCTGTCCAATTGACGCTTCCATGATGGACGCAGTACTAGAATTTTCATCTAAATGAAACTTGCTTTTAGCAGATGGATATTCCGTTGGTAGTTTTTTGTTAAATAATAAGTGATTACATAATTTGGTGAAATCCGTTGGATTCAAAGTTAATCCAATGGTTGCAAATGCACTGTTACAGGATTGCGCAAAAGCTTTTTTCAAATCTTCATTCCCATGTTTGATGCGATCGTAACATTGGATGGAATTGCCTTTTACTGTTGTACTACCACTGCACTGATAGGAAAATGAAGTGTAATCATCCGGATGCTCCTCTAAATATTCAGTTGTCGTAAAAAGTTTAAAAACAGATCCTGGAGCATAACTTCCTTGTGTTGCACGATTAATCAAGACGCTTTCATCCGGATCTAATTTTAAAAGTCGATCCCAATCTGTAACAATTGTATTTGGGTCAAAATCTGGTTTGGAAACCATGGCTAGAATTTTACCGGTAGAAGGTTCGATTGCAATCACTGCACCTTTATAATTGCCTAATGCATCATAAGCAGCTTTTTGCAAATCAACTAAATAAGTCGTATACACGGTATCACCAATATTCTGCTCACCCTTCACTTCATTCATAATACGTTCTGCAATAAATGAATTAGAACGAAGAAGCTGGAAATTAGCGATACTTTCCACTCCAGCTTTACCGTTTTTACTATAACCTATTGCATGAGCAAAAAGATTTTGATAAGGATAGACGCGTACTTCTTTTCCTTCAGAATCTTTTTGAGTTTTGGCTAAAACTTTTCCATCAGCGGAAATAATACTACCTCTTACAATATATTTTTCAAATGTATCCTGTCTTTTATTATAGGGATTATTAATTGCGGATTCACTTTTAAACACCATAAAGTAGACAAAGTATCCAATTAATAAGAAGAATAGAAGAAAAAATGAATAGGTTACAACGGCAAACTCTTTATTTCTTTTTGCCTGAGTGGGTTTTGATGTAGAGTTTTTATTCATTTTGCTCTCCTTTCTTTTTCGTACTAAGTAAATATAATCCTTGAATAATAGCAATCATGATGAAGGAACTTAATAATGAGCTGCCACCATAACTGACAAAAGGTAAGGTTACACCAGTGGATGGAATCATTTTAATAACGCCTCCAATATTAATAAATACCTGGACGCCATAAACGGAACCTAAACCTAATGCAATGAGTTTGTGGAATTGATTTTTAATCTTGAACGCAATATTTAACATTAGTAAAAAACAGCCAATGCATAAAAAAATCAGACAGATTGCAAAAATACCGCCTAGTTCTTCTGAAATTGCTGAAAAGATAAAATCTTCACTTGCGACTGGAATATTGTTTGGCATTCCTTCAAAGAGTCCCAGTCCAAACCATCCACCAGTTCCAATTGCAAATAGGGACTGCGAAATCTGATATCCAGCACCATCGATGACTGCAAATGGATCTTTCCATGCTAATACTCTTACTCGTACATGCGAGAAAAACTGATACGCTAAAAGGGCTGCACCAGTTCCAGCGAAAAGTCCCAGCGCCATATATCCCATTTTTCTTGTTGCTACATAGAGCATAATTAAAAATGTAAAGAAATAAATAAAAGCTCCTCCAAGATCATTGGAAATTACCAAAATCAGAACATGTAAAGCGGCAATCATTCCCGTTAATAAGATATTCTTAAATGAAGTATCCTGATAAAGCATGGAGGCAACAAAAAAAACAAACGTAATTTTTACAAACTCGGATGGTTGAAAACTAATTGGACCAAGAGAAATGGAAAGCTTTGCACCGTAACTTACAGCGCCTAAAACGGCAACTGTACCTAAGAGCAAGATGCCAACACCCCCGTAAATCCATTTGAACTTTTTGAGGTCCTGAACTTTTTGCATTGCAAAAGGAACAAGTGCAGACAACAATACAGCTACAAAACAAAAAACAATATGCTTAATTGATTTTGCAAAATTCAGTCTTGGCTGCATGATGAAACCAATAACGAGTAACATGCAGATGGTATTGATTAAAATCTTATTTGCTTTTTCATAGAATAAATCATAAATTTTGATGAATACAATGAAAAAGAGAACTTCAAATAAAAATAAAATCAGATAATTTTCATCCTTCGTCTGAGTAAATAGTACTCCATATCCAAGAAGTAAAATAAGAAAAAATAATATTCGCTGACGAAGAAATTCCATTTTAAGTTTTTTAGGCTTTTTGTATCTCATTGATGCAAAGATCTCGAGTGTAAAAAGCGCTAGCAGAATGATTAATATAATTTTTGATAACTGAACGATTAGGTTGTTCATTTTACTCTACTCCTCTTTTGAAATGACCATTTGTATACGAAAATGGAATATCAGAAGCCTTGATAGGCTCTTTCTTTAAACAACGTTCCATTAATTGCAATACTTCCTCTACTTGTTGTTCGCTTTCCATGTGGAAATCCAGGCGAAAACGATGAAATCCATGCTCCGTAAGGGTCTGATAATGTTGCAATAAACAAAGTGGCTCTGAATTATAAATGATATTATTACACTGGATACAGGAGGTCTCAACATAAAAAAGTTTGTCATAACGATCTTTTAAGTAACCAGCCTGATGGGAGTGCTTACAGCGTTCAAGAGAACGAAAAACGCATTGTGCGGAAATCATCAGAGGAAGATATCCATAAATCGTTAATAGTGCATTTTTATTTTGTAGCCCCCACAACTCTTTTTTGTTTAGTTCATATGGCAACGTTACTTTATCGGCGATGGAATCTAGAAAATAACTGGACCAGTCGTTCATTTGGTAAAGATGAGGTCCACACATTACTTTCAACCCTTGTCCTTTTAATTGTTTTGAAAATCCTAAGCCATCCAAGCTATTTACCTGTACTCCAGTAAAATATTTTAAATCGCTTAAAAATGATGGGCGCGTGAGTTGCTGAATGGTTTGCTCTCTGATTACCCATGGTAGATCCAGGTAAAATTCAACTGTTGGAGCAAGTTTTATTTGCTCTATGATTCTTGCTTGATCTGATTTCCATAAATCATAGGATACAATTATCTGTGAAGGCTGTGATTTTTTTAGAATCACTTCTAATTGTTCTGTTTTTTGAACGAAAAAAATCTGTTCATAATTCGTGGGAGCTGTTTCTATGGCTGGATTCACAACTGGTGTACTGACAATTCTTTTATCTTTTGCTAACAACTGCTGCTCTAATTCCTCTATCGCTTGACGACGTAATCGTTTCAGAATGGATGCAGGTACAAAAGCATTCGAATCCAATCGAAGATCTATTGTTTTGAATCGGAAAACAGTATCGTTAATTTGCGTTAGTTTCTCTTGTAACTGCTCCCTTGTAGCCGGTGCCTTTTGTGCTGCTTCCACAATTGGACCTTCCAAAGAGACCGAATGATTTGTCCCGTCAATCTGAATCAATAGTTTTAGTGGCTGACCGACCAATGCCGTTAGTGTTCCAGTAATTGCAAGTTCTGCTGGTGTAATTGACAAGTCAGAGTCGATTTTAGATAAATCTGAACTGTAACTTGCATTATTCATTGTAATCATGGAAGAGCCATTATATTGCGCGTAATAACCAGTTGAAAAACCGCTTCGACATCCATATGCAGTTAATTGTGTAACACCCTTTTGAATCTCTTTTTTTGTCAGATTCTGATTCTGAGTAACAATTTGATCAATGAATCGACGGTAAACATGAACAACGCCTTGTGCATATTCTTTTTGCTTCATTCGACCTTCAATTTTGAAAGAACAAATTCCACTAGAAAGAAGCTGGTCTAAAATAGGTAAGGTATTCATGTCATTCATACTAAGAATATATTTTTCGCTTTCTATTAGATGTTTATCTTCATCTAATAAATCATAAGGAAGTCGACATGGTTGGGTACATCGTCCACGATTACCGCTTCTACCACCTAGTAAGCTACTAAATAAACACTGGCCGGAATAACAATAACACATGGCGCCATGAATGAAAGATTCGATTTCTATATTACAGTTCTTACGAATGGATACAATTTCCGCAAAACCTAGTTCACGTGCTGGGACGATTCGAGTAAATCCAAGATCCTTTAAAACTTGTGCACCATAGCTACTGGTAATTGACAACTGCGTACTGGCATGTAAGTCTAAAAGTGGAAAATTCTCATGGATAAAAGCGGCAACCCCCAAATCCTGTACAATCACAGCATCTAAACCTTCTTCGTAAAAAGGCTGAATATAGGAATATAATTGGTTGTTTAGTTCCTCATTTTTTACCAGGGTATTAATTGTCAGGTATACTTTTCGATCTAATAAATGAGCATAATGGATTGCTGTGATAATCTCTTCGCGTGAAAAGTTGGTAGCATATGCTCTTGCACCAAATAAATCGCCACCGAGGTAAACCGCATCGGCACCTGCAGCAATGACACTATAAAAAATCTCTAAACTTCCAGCAGGAGCCAGTAGTTCGATTTTGGATGTTTCATTCATATTTCTACTCCTATAAAAATCAAGAGAAACCCGCATTGCGTGTTCCTCCTTCATTCTTTATAAATTATTTAATAACTTATCTTCCAGAGAAGACTCTAACCGTTCTTTTTGAAGTTGTAATTCTCGATTTTTTAACTCCAGTTCCCGTGTTTTTTCTTCCAGGGTATCATATTTTATTTGTAAGGAAATTAATTCATGCTTTAAATCATATACTTCTTTATCATTGGATTCGAATTCCAATTCTAAAGATTCTACTCGTTCCTTTGCTTTAAAGTAATCATCTGCAATGTTCAATTGTAGCAAAGTTGCTTTCATTTCAGCTGAAAGCCTTTTAAATGCATCCATACTGTCAAATTCACCGATTTTGTTATTGATATAGGATGCAACTTTATGTAAATATTCTTCGCTTTCATAGCCACTTAATGAGTAAATCTTTCCACCGATTAATACATCTGCACTTGTCTTCGTTGACATTCTCGTTCACATCCTTCTATTTAGGTTCGGTTCTTATCGGATACTATATATTGTGTATTATAACCTTAATATAGCAATTTGACAACTACTATTTGTCGGAATTCTGACAATAAGGAATTCCAAAATGATGGTAAGCGAGTTCGGTAGCAACTCTTCCCCTTGGTGTTCGATTAATAAAACCATTTTTAACCAGATATGGTTCATAAACATCTTCAATGGTATTGGAATCTTCGCCAATTGCTGCAGCGAGTGTATCCAGCCCAAGTGGTCCACCTTGAAATTTCTCAATAATTGTTAATATAATCTGACGGTCATTCTGATCGAGACCATAAGCATCCACTTCAAGGATATCAAGAC
>JAGOGN010000258.1 GCA_017996675.1 Lachnospiraceae bacterium
ATTGAACTTGATCATATCCAATCACATCTGTTTCAGCAAATTTACCTTTTCCCTTTTTACAAACCGGTGCATAAATGATATAGCGTTCCTTGAGCTCATCAAAATATTGATTCCATATTACTTGCTTTAATTTGACTTCCATTGTTCTCCTCCAAGCATCTATTTTCCAACGAAATAATAACTACCTCCAAGAATGAGACCGCCTCCGATAAAATTACCGATCGTAACAGGTATGAGGTTTGCAAACATTCCCCCAATGGAAATGGTTTCTGGATGTTCCAGAAATAGAGCCATTGAAAAAATAGTCATATTCGCGATACTATGTTCAAATCCTGACGCAATAAATGCAAATAAACACCATGCAATCATTATTAATTTTCCTGATTCACTTTTTAATTTAATTGAACATAGAACTGCCAGACAAACCAGAATATTACATAAGATTCCTTTTACGAGCAGAGAAACAAAATCTCCATTCATTTTCGTTGCAGCAGTATTTAAAATAAACTCTGCTGTAGCTGTTCCTTGAATTTTAGTTAGCACAAATAATCCACCAATGATGATGGATCCAATAAAGTTACCAATATAGCTGATTCCCCATATTTGAAAGGTATCACTCCATTTAATTTTACGATCCATAGAACCGACCATCATAACCATATTATTACCGGTAAATAATTCCGAACCAGCCATAATAACAAGACTCAAAGCTATTCCAAATCCAAGTCCCATATATATTTTGGTATACTCTGAGCCCGAAGTCGTCGCAGCTTGTCCGATAATCATAATCAGAATAATTCCGATTCCAACATAAGCTCCAGCCAGTGCAGAAGCTACCAGATATTTCCACTTGGATTCCATTAACAATTTCACTTTATTCATTGCTGACTGAACCAGCAATTCTTTTGTTTCCTTGTACATAATATCCCCTTTCCTCCTTTTGCGTTGTTACATAGAAAAAAAAGTGGCATGCAAATAATACATACCACTTCAACTTTTACTAATTTAATTCTTTTAGCAGTTTCTCAATATCCAAACCATGAATTTCGGATGCCTGCTCTAATGTTTCCATCTGTGCAGACGGGCAACCCAGACAACCCATTCCGTTTGCAATCAAAATTTGTGCTGCGCCTGGCTTTGCGCTAATAATTTCATTAATTACCATATCTTTTGTAATCATTTGTTTTCCTCCTATTTTATTTTATTAATTTGATGTAACTGTTGTTCTCCATTGGTATAACGGTAGCTCATTTCAGGATTCAATGCTTCAATAAATCCTCTGGTAAAAGCTTCTCTAAATAAATAATAATTCGATACTTCTACTCCTGCTTCCTCCCAATTATGTTGATGTACACAGGTGGATGTAATCCATATTATATGATCTTCCGTTTGCTCTTGCACAGCATTGACTCTGTCGCATGGCATTCCTTCTAACAACACATCCCCTAGCAAGCGAAATGCTTCCTGTGGCTCTTTAGCATGCACATCCATCTCTCGTTGAGCTCTCTTTCCAGCTTCCTGATATATCAAAGCAATCTGCTCAACCACTTTTGGTTCATCGTCCATTAATACTTTAATAAACGCCGCTTGTCTTGTTTCTCCGATGGTAATTCTTTCCTGTAACCATCCATGAATATTACTCTGATCAATCAGCTGCTCTAATGGCTGATTTGGAATAAAATCCCCATATTTTTGTACTAACTTTGCATGTGCATTCTGATATTTGGAATCAGAATACTGATTCACAATCTCTTTCTCAATACTTTCCATCAACACAATTTTATCAAATAACCAGGTATGAATTGGTGCTAAAAATTGACTCATAGGCCCTCTACTTTCTTACTATAAATTTCCATTGTTCCTTTTAAAAAGGTATCAAATCCAATTCGATCAATATACGGTCCCAGTTTATCTCCTAGCTGGGCATTTTCTGCATAATATTCAAAAACGGCATCTACCATGTGCTCTGCCTGTTCTTCTGTTAAACCAGTTGCAACTTCATCTGGCAGTCTTGGATAAAAACCTGCGCTTCCGCCTACACGGATGACATATCCTTCTGGTGTAGCAAGAACTGCAATATCTTTGCTATTAGCACTGGTGCAAGCGTTCAGACAACCTGTAACTCCGATTTTCGTTCGATTCGGTGCTGGTTTGCCGTAATACTTTTTCTCAAGACGTAATCCTAATTTAACCGAATTCTGTTTGGAACGTTTGCAAAAAGCTGCAGGACAGATTTCCACATTTTTTACGGTATAGGTCCCTCTTACTCCTGGTTCCATCCCTAAATCTTTCCATGCATTCTCAACATCTTCCGGTTTCAAACGCAAAATCGTGATACGCTGCCCAGAGGTAATCTTTAACTGACCTCTATATTTTTCTGCTACTTCTGCAATTCTAATTAAGTCCTTCGGAGAAATAAATCCTCCTGGAATTCTTGGTGTGATTGCAAACGTGCGCTCTCCGTCTAAAACTTTCTGTAATACTGCAAAACTCGGATCATTCATCTTTCCACCGCCCTTTTCTCGATTTCATGAATTTGTTTCCTAACCTAATATTAATTTAACAAA
>JAGOGN010000259.1 GCA_017996675.1 Lachnospiraceae bacterium
GTGATAAACTGCATTATTAACTGATTTCTTTGGATTCTTGATAAATCCCATTCCTTTTTTGCCATACAATGGATTAATTGCTCGCTTTGCCTGCCTTTTCCATTTCCCTGTAGTTCTAGCTTTTAAACTTCTTTTTAGACTTGGTTTTCGCATTCCAATTTTCATATATAAACTACCTCCATTTCTATGATTATCTTCATTACTTAGTTACATACTCCTTAAACTTAAACTTGCCTTGTACAAGCCCCCCAATATCATAATATATATAATCAAGTCCCAAAGAACGGACTTGTCTTATTTTTGGCACAAAAAAGTTACTGTTCAGAGGTCAGCCAAAACAGTTATCTCGTAACCATATTTTTTACCTTTATTTCCTCTGGAAAGTGCGTAAAATAGCCATTTTTCGCACTTTTTTATTGCTTTTTATATGGTTATGTGTTATAATAATCTCATAACCATTCGAAAGGAGTTTTTATTTATGGCTATCATTTATCAACACGACAAACGCTCTGGAATCACTTATGCATACGATTCTAAATCTTATTATGACAAAGAAAAAAAGTGTTCTCGAGCCAAACGCACCCTCATCGGCAGAGTAGATCCTGACACCGGTGAAATTATTCCTACCGATGGAAGAAACAAGCGCCAGCCAAAATCGTCTGTTCCAGATATCATCGATAAAGACAAGTTATTACAGCAACTCGAAGATGAAAATCGTCAGTTAAAACTACAGATTGCTGCTCTCAACAAGGAAATTTCTCGTCTACACCAACTCGCCGACAAATAATTACTGAAGGAGGTCCCTTTTCATGACTCTACAAGAAGCACATGAACTTCAAAGGAGAGAACTTATGTCTCTTCGTGCTGAAAATCAAAGACTAAAGAAAGGGACTTTTCCTGCTGACGAAAAAGAATCTCTTGAAAGAAAAATCCGCCATTTGGAGCAGGTCTGTAAAACCAAAGATCGACGCTATGAAGAAGCTCGCTCATTTTGGAGAACAACTCACCAATTAAACCGTGACCTTGAAATGGAAATCATTGAACTTAAAGAAGGTATCTCCACACTCGAAGCGACACTCGAAAACTATCGTTCACGTGCATTGAAAGCTGAGGAAGAAGTTCGCGAATTAAATGGAACAAATGTAAAACTTAACGCTAAGCTCAATAAAAGCTTTGAAAATTCTTCCTTACCCTCTTCTGCTCTACCTTTCAGAAAACGTATTACAAACAATCGCAAAAAGACAAATAAGAAACCTGGTGCCCAAGTAGGTCATATAGGTTCTTCTCGTCAACGACTTCTTACAACAGTACAGTCAACCCTTCTCCCAACCCCTCCTGAATTCCTTGATAATCCCAATATATATCCAACTGGCAAAACTATCACCAAGCAGGTAATTGACATCCAGATGAATGTTATTGTGCATGATTTTGTTGCTGATGAATACAGACACAGAATAACCGGCTCCAGAATACATGCTCCATTTCCTCAGGGTATTGTTAACGAGGTTAATTATGGATGTGGTTTAAAAAGTTTTGCTTTTCTGCTCAACAATTATTACAATGTTTCCATTAACAAAACACAGCAATGTATTTCTGATATTACCCATGGCATCGTTTCTATTTCAACAGGAATGATTAACTCTTTAGCAAAGGAATTTTCAGTCAAAACTGAACTCGACAGAACGAAGATTTTTTCTAATCTTTTGCATTCCAATGCAATGTATTCCGATGCTACAGTCAGCAACATTAATGGCAGTCGTAAAGCAGTCATTCTTTGCACAGATAAGGAATATGTACTATACCAGCACCTTGAGCATAAAGGTCATGAAGGCCTCAAGAATACTCCAGTAAAAGATTATAAAGGAATTCTTATTCATGACCATGACCGTACTTATTACAGTTATGGATCTTCCCATCAGGAATGCCTTGCCCATGTGCTACGCTATCTTGTTAGTGCAATCGAAAACGAGCCCCATCTCAAATGGCACAAACAGATGCATTCACTTCTTCAAAAAATAATTCATACCTCTAAGAAATCCAAAGATCATCTTCCTAATGAAAAGAAGATTTCTTTCAAAAATAAATACTTCGAAATCTTAGAACTTGCCAAAATTGAATATTTGGCAAATCCACCTAGCGAGGGTTTTATGGATGGTTATAATCTGCAAAAAAGATTAAACAAATATGCCGATTCACATCTACTTTTCCTCGAACACCCCGAGATTGATTATACAAACAATATCAGCGAACGCTGTCTCAGAAAATTTAAAAGAAAACAAAAGCAAGCTGTCGTTTTCAGAAGTACTTCTGGAGGAGAGCGTATTTGCGATGCTTTAACAGTAATAGAAACTGCACGTTTACAAAATCAAAACATATATGCAACTGTAAAAGAAGCATTTGAAAAATAGCACAAATTCTTAATCAAAACTTTGTAACTTCTTCACAATCATTTCTCACAACTCCTTTATCTATCTACGATTGGCTAAGCTCTGAATAGTAACTATCTTTGGCTGTTTTTTTATGCAAGTACGCTAAAATGGACACATAAGGTGGTAGTATTTGAAAT
>JAGOGN010000260.1 GCA_017996675.1 Lachnospiraceae bacterium
AACTCAAGAAAAACAGAATCCACTCTTGGCAACAAGTCAGTCGTTTATTGACCTGTTATCAAAGCAACCAACAACAATTCAAAAAGCAATCTATCAAAGTTACACTGGAATCAGTCCAACTATTGCATATGAAATCTGTTTTCGCGCGGATTTGGATGGCGATCAGGCAGTGGATAGCTTATCAGAAGACTTCATGTTACGTCTCGCAAAACAATTTGTATTAGTGATGGAGCAAATTAATCAATGTGATTTTCATCCTGTCTTAATTACTAAACAGGAAGAACCAATTGAATATAGTGCGATCCCACTTCATATGTATCAGGATTATGATGTGGAGGAACCAGATAATATTTCTGAAACCCTTCATTTGTTTTATGATCGAAAAGAAAAATACACTAGAATCAGACAAAAATCTGTTGATTTGCGTAGAATCGTTACCACTGCCCTTGAACGAAATCGCAAGAAATATCAACTGCAGCTAAAGCAGTTTGAGGAAACGACTAAAAAAGAACAGTTTAAAATCTATGGAGAACTTTTACACACCTATGGATATGACTATAATGGTACGGATGAAAAATATAAAGTGCTCAATTACTACACAAACGAGGAAATTGAGATTCCTATGGATCATCAGCTTTCTGCACTAGAAAATGCACAGAAATACTTTGATAAGTATACCAAGCTAAAGCGTACAGCTGTTGCAATGGAAACTCTTCTATCAGAAACCAAGCAAGATGTAGAACACCTAGAATCAGTAGTTACTGCCCTTGAATTAGCGGAAAATGAAGATGACCTAATCCAAATAAAGGAAGAATTAATTGAGTCTGGTTACATTCGAAAGAATACTCGCGAGAAAAAAGTTAAAATCAATAGTAAACCGCTCCATTATGTAACGTCTGACGATTTTCATATTTATGTTGGAAAGAATAATATTCAAAATGATGAATTGACATTCAAATTTGCAAATGGTGGTGACTGGTGGTTTCATGCAAAGAATGTACCAGGTTCTCATGTGATTATAAAAACTCAGGGACGAGAGGTCCCGGATCAGGTGTTTGAACTTGCAGCTTCTCTTGCAGCATACTATTCCAAATCACAAAAAAGTCCGAAAGTTGAAGTGGATTACTTAGAACGAAAAAATGTAAAAAAACCAGCTGGTGCGAAACCAGGATTTGTGGTTTATTATACGAATTTTTCCATGAATGTGGAACCATCCGTCGCAAATCTTATATTACAATAAACAAAACCGCTAAAGTAGATGGATTCATCTGTTTTAGCGGTTTGTTTTGTTTCACTACTACTGTTATAATTTTATAAAACAAATGTCTGCTTGGCAAAAAGTGAATTTAAGAAAGACTCTGAATTACTGGATGGCATTTGTAAATATAGTTGAACATCTTCACTAACATCTTGCAGAATGGAAGCGTCTTGATAAATATCTCCAAGAGAAAAGTTCATTTCCCCACTTTGACGAATGCCAAAGAAATCTCCTGGCCCACGAAGATCTAAATCTTTTTCTGCTATTTCAAATCCATCATTGGAATGATTACATATTTGTAATCGAGGATTTTCTTCACTTCCTTTTGAAGAATCAATCATAATACAATAGGATTGTAAATTAGACCTCCCCACTCTACCACGCAACTGATGTAATTGTGATAGTCCAAATGCTTGGGCATCTTCAATTAAAATTACAGTGGAATTAGGTACATCAATCCCCACTTCTATTACCGTTGTAGACACTAAAATGTCGATTTCGTGTTTGCTATAGGCAGTCATAATGGACTCTTTTTGATCTGCACTCATCTTTCCATGCAAGATGCTAATATGATATTTATTTTGAAAGAAAGCACATAACTTCTCGTGATAACTGATTACATTTTCGTATTCACTGTCCTCAGATTCTTCGATCAAGTGACAAATTACATAGGCCTGATGACCATTTTTTAATTCCTTTTCAATAAACTGATAAGCGGTGGGACGTTTGGAACTTTTGATGACACAGTTTTTGATCGGAATTCGATTTGCAGGCATTTCGTGTATGGTAGAAATATCCATATCACCATATAAAATCATTGCTAGTGTCCTTGGTATTGGAGTAGCACTCATTACCAATAAATGTGGATTGTGATTCTTTTTACATAGCATTTCTCTTTGCTTCACGCCAAAACGATGCTGCTCGTCAATCACAATATATCCAAGATTTCCATATACGACTGCTTCTTGAAACAGAGCATGTGTTCCAACTACAAGACAGTTCATTTGTGTTTCGAGCTGCCAAAGTGCTTCTTTTCGTTCTTTTGATTTTAAACTTCCAGTTAGCAACACTAAGGGAATCGTATCTTCTAAATCAAGGGTTTCCAACAACTTCTTGAAATTTTCATAATGCTGTCTGGCCAAAACATCCGTTGGCGCCATAATAGCCGTTTGATATCCACTTAAATTTACTTGAAGCATACTTAAGAATGCTACAATTGTCTTACCACATCCTACATCTCCCTGAAGGAGTCGTTGCATGGATGTGTGGGACATCGTTTCATGATGAAGCTTGTCTAATACTT
>JAGOGN010000261.1 GCA_017996675.1 Lachnospiraceae bacterium
CATCCAATTGACAAAAATGGAGAGTTTGTTTTTTACGCTTAAAATCAACATCAAGTGAATGAACATCCAGGTAAACCAAGCTAGTCTTCCTTGAAAACTAAATTTTGGTAAATCAACTACTGCCTTTCGCTTTCCTACTGTTGCCATAGAACCTTTGTCGTGGTATTCGTATTCAATTCTCTGTTTGTTTTTTAGACTAAGTTTGAAATTGTTAGCCAATACCGTGGCTTGTTCTATAGCTACACTTGCTACCTGTGGATGGCCGTTAGGATATTTTGGCGTAGCCATAAAAGCAATATCGCCAAGCGCATAAATATTTTCTAGATTTTCTATGTTATTAAATCGGCTGACCAGAAATCGATTTCCTCTGGTAACACTTTCTTTGGGGATTCCTTCAAGAGTATTTCCAATAATTCCCGCTGCCCAGATAACATTAGTTGATTTGATAATTTCTCCGCTCTGCAAGCTGACTGTTTTGCCGTCATAATTGTTTACAATGGTGCTTGTTTTTACAATTACACCTAGTTCTTCTAGGTATTTGCGTGACATTTTTTGCGAATCTACACTCATCGGATTCAATACATTTGGAGACCCCTCAAGCAGATAAATAGCCAGTTTAGAAAAATCTTTATCTGGATAATCTTTTGGGAGAATATTTTTTTTCATTTCTGCCAAAGCGCCCGCAAGTTCAACGCCTGTAGGCCCGCCCCCTACAACTACAAAGTTCATCATTGCTTGAAGTTCTTCAGGTGGAGCGATTAAAGCATCCTCAAAAGTTTGTAGAATCTGGTTTCGAAGTTGGATTGCTTCAGGGACTGATTTCATAGGGAATGCAAATTTTTCTATTTCAGCATTTCCAAAATAATTCGTCGTACATCCAAATGCTATTACAAGATGGTCATAGTCAAAATCAGCAATGGAAGTTCGTAGTTTTTTATTTTGTGTGTCAACACTCAAGACGTCGGCAATTCGAATACGAACGTTTTTTGAGTGCTGAAATACTTTTCGTAACGGGAAAGAAATACTTGCAGGTTCGAGCCTTGCTGTTGCAACCTGATACATTAGTGGTTGAAATTGATGATAATTGTTTTTGTCGATTAACAATACGTCAAAATTTGTATTTTCTAAATCTTGAGCCAATCGCAAACCGGCAAAACCAGCTCCAATAATTACAATTTTATTTTGAATTCCCATATCTAATATCTTTTGAGAGTATAAATATACACTTTATGGCGGGGGTGGTTTTTTCAATTAACGTTTTCTATAGAAAATATGGATTTGCTAATCGCAATATGTTTACAAAACCCTTCAAAAGGATTGTAATACTGTACATACATATTCTTTTTTTTATTGATTGTGCAGCTGTTAGAACGATAACTTCATCTTCAATTATGAATTCTTTTTACCTTAAATACTATAGGTGTCAGCTTCAAAATCTGTCGTTTGAAAAGGTCTACTCCATTTAGGAGGCGCAATCATGTGAGCTATGAAAATGTCATGGTTATTTGTTGATGCTTTCCCGTAATGTCTCTGCTGTTTTTAGAATTATTCCCCAAAGCTGATTGTCTTAATTTATTTTTTAAACATCTTTGTTAACACGCCAAACGCACCTCTAATAAAGGTAGCACTTGTTAGTACTTTCAATACTGATTTTCCAACGACACTTGTAGTGCTTGGTTCTTGACTTTGCTGTTTTTTGGATTCCTGTTTTTGTTCTTCTACAGAAACTTCTTGTTCTATGACAGCGATTTTTTTATTCAACATTTCATACGCACTTTCACGGTCAATAAGTTCGCTGTATTTTTTTACTAGTTTTGATTTGTTGTTGATATCATGAATTTCACTCTCAGTCAAAATATCCATTCTGCTCATCGGGGCGCGCATCATCGTTGCGGCAAGTGGTGTCGGAATTCCCTTTTCATTTAATGCTGTAACCAGGGCTTCTCCAATTCCAAGGCTGGTTAAAACTTCATCTGTCTTGTAATATTCGGATGTTGGGTAATTATCTGCGGTTTGTTTAATAGCTTTTCGATCATTGGCTGTAAAAGCGCGTAAAGCGTGTTGGATTTTCAAACCTAATTGTGCCAAAACGCCACTTGGTACATCCATTGGATTTTGTGTGATAAAATAAATCCCTACACCTTTTGAACGGATTAATTTTACAATTGTTTCTATCTGTTCTAATAATACTATGCTGGCTTCATTGAAAATTAAATGGGCTTCGTCAATAAAAATAATCAGTTCCGGTTGGTCTGAATCTCCTTTTTCAGGCATTTGCTGATAAATTTCAGCTAATAAGCTCAACATAAAGGTCGAAAACAACTTGGGTTTGTCTTGAATATCAGTCAATCGTAAGACGTTTATGTATCCTTTTCCATTCTCATCAATGCGCATTAAATCCTCCACATCAAAAGACATTTCTCCAAAAAACAGATCAGCTCCTTGTTGTTCCAATTCAATTATTTTTCTAAGAATTGTTCCAGTTGTGGAAGTGGAAATCTTGCCGTAATGTTCTTCAATTTCATCTTTTCCTTCTCCGGTGATGTAATTGATTACCT
>JAGOGN010000064.1 GCA_017996675.1 Lachnospiraceae bacterium
CAGGATTTCAAATATGGGGTACTCCAGGTCTTTATCATGCTGTCTATCCAATTTATTGGTGGTCTAATTGGAAAAGCTTGTGACGAACGTGTAGAAGTGATTCAGATTAATGCAGATGATATGGTGAAATCTCAAATCGCAACCAAGATCTATGAAATCGAATATGAGCGATTAGAAGAACATCAAACCATGGAACAATTGAGAAATGCAGACTTAATGACAAGAGGAGTGGGTGGAATTGGTTATCAGATTCTAGATTGTTATCAGATTATGGAAGCAGCATTTTCGATACTTGGTTCGCTGATGTTTACCGCGCTTTTATTCACACAGATTAAGGGAGGCAACGGTAATTTCTTTTGCTCTAACTGGTCCACCTTAATTTTAATCGGAATCTACGGATTCGTTATTTTCTTATTTGCGAAAAATAATAAAAAAATAGCAAAAGTTTTTGAAGAGCAGTCTAAGAAAAATGATAAAGTCAATGCACTTGCTGGGTACTTAATTAATATGATGCTGGAGCAAAAAAATGCAAAGGATTTTCGAATTTATCAGATGCAGGATTCTTTGTCGAAACGTCTATCGGTACTTGAAGGAGAAGGAACCAGCATGTATTTGGATACTGCGAAAAAGACAGGGCTTTTAAGTGCAAGAAATGATTTCTTAAGTCAGTTATGTGCAGGTGCGGGCTATTTTATCATAGGTGCGAAGGCAATGTATGGAGCGATATCTATTGGAAATGTGCTTTTATATGTGGGAGCATTAAACCAGATTATTACCGCAATTCTAACTTTAACACAAATTGGAAATCAATTTATCTATCGCGCTCAGTGCCTGCAGGCCTATACAGATTTTCTTCAGATGCCAAATATGTCCTATGATGGTACCTTACCGATTGAAAAAAGAGCGGATGGAAATTATTTGTTTGAATTTCATGATGTGAGCTTTTCTTATCCAGACACGGAGAAAGAAATCATCAGCCATTTGAGCCTTCAGTTTAAGCCAAATGAAAAGTTGGCAATTGTTGGAAAGAATGGTGCAGGAAAGACCACATTAATTAAATTATTATGTCGACTGTATGAACCAACTTCAGGAAGCATTACCTTAAATGGAATTGATATTCGTAAGTACGATTACGAAGAATATGTGCAAGCTTTTTCGGTTGTATTTCAGGACTTCCAGCTGTTTTCTTTAGGTTTAGGAGACAACATTGCTGCCGGAGAAAAGTGGAAGGAAGAAGATGTCTGGTCATCTTTAGACCGAGTACAAATGAGAAAGCGTGTGGAAAAAATGCCTGACCGTTTGAAAACCAGATTGTATAATAACAACGGAAGTGGCGTCGATCTGTCAGGTGGAGAAGCTCAAAAATGTGCGATTGCCAGAGCTCTTTATAAAGATGCACCGTTTGTCATCTTAGACGAACCGACTGCTGCATTAGATCCAATTGCAGAAGCAGAAATCTATGAGAACTTTAATCAGATGATTGAAAATAAAACAGCAGTTTATATTTCTCATCGAATGAGTAGTTGCCAATTTTGTGATCGAATCATCGTATTAGATAAAGGAAAAATTAGTGAAGAGGGAACCCATGACATTTTGGTAAATAAGCAAGGTATTTATGCGCAGCTCTATCAAATGCAAGCACAATATTACGCATCTTAATCTTTATAAGTCAAACAAAAAAGCGCCAGAGATGGTGCTTTTTTGATGTCCAGATGGTATAATAATACATTATACTATTTGGGGAAGTGAGGATGTTAGCGAACTATGCTGACAAAAACATTATGAAAAGAGGAAGTTATAAGAAGCGTATTTGGATTGTTGGTACAATGAGTCTTTTAATGATGTGTTGTAGCGCTTGTGGGAGTAACAAAGATGATTTTCAAAAAGGTAGCTATCAGGCGAACGAATTATTTGAACAGTCTGTTGAAACCATGGTGCAGTCCAGTTCTAATTTAGAGATCCACTTTGAAACGGATCTATATCAAGAGGAGGAATCCCAAAAAATAGCCAAGCAAATCAGACAGTATTACGAAAAGATTGAACAGGTTGGTGGGAAATTAGCACAACCGCTTCAAATTTATGTTGTTCTAGACTCCCGTAAAAGTGGTTTAAAAGTGGGAGAACATAAAATCATTTGCACCATGAAGGACATCGAAAGTGGTGAATATAGAAGGGCAATGGTTCAAGAGTCTTTTCAACTAAAAGATTTATGGAAAGTAATCGGTCTTGAATACTACTTGTTTAAAGAAGCGGATCAGGCTCCTGTAATAAACACAAAGGACCTAAAAAAACAGCTTGAAAATAAGGAAAATCAGGATATTCTAAATCTTCGTCCCTTTCACTTCATGCCATTTTTTACAGATATGGAAGATGTGATTTTGGCGCAGAATACGGCTCGTTCTTTGACTGAATATCAGATTATGAATGGAAGTCTGAAAGAATTTTTGTCAGGAAAGTATGATACAGAAAGAAAAGAATTGTGGATGGAATCCATTGATCTTAAAAATGTGGAACTATCACCGATTGAAGAAATGAACATTACGATTCAAACGAACGAAAATCAAAAAGTAGAACTGATAAAAGATCAACATCACTTTGTGTTTGAGGCGTCTAGTTGGATGACAAGCAGTAAAGAAGTATCATCATTTTTAGTGGATTGGACGAAGGGCTTCCAAACAATTATGGATAGCTTTGAGCGAGATGGTGAAGAGATGAAAGCATTGTTAGAGGAATGTTGGGAAAAGCCCTTTACTATTGTGTTTGTAGATTCTGAGGAAAAGGACAATACAAAAGATACCATTTATCTAAAAAAAGGAGATGATCCATTATACGAATTGATCGGACAGTATTTAAACAATTTGGGTACAACGGATTCATGGATGGTAAATGGATTTGCATGCTATTTTTCAAGAGAGAATGAACCAGTTTGGCTGGATCAAGATGAGAAAGAGGAGTTGGTTTCTTTGCTGAATAAAGAAGAAGCATATGAACATCTTTCAAAAACAGATCAAAAAAAAGCGGATCAGATTCGCGAGCAATATGAAAGAAGAGCATCTAGTCCTGTAACAGAAGATAACTTCAATTTTTGGATTTTTGTACAGGCAGAGGGCATTGCAAAGTTGGAAGCCAGGGTTCAATCAAGAAAAGCAATTACAGAATTGAGTACGTCAGAAGCATTTGCATTATCACAGTATCTGGTTCAAACATTTGGAATGGATGAATGTCTCGGTTTTTTAAATGGAGAAGAAACATTTAAGGAAGTATTTCGTGGTGATTTAAAGACAGTTATTAATAAATTTTTACGTTCTATAGAATCCTAGTTGACAAACTTAAATAGATTGTGTACAATGAATATATAAAACATTGCACACAATCTATTTGTAATTCAAGGAGGGTAATATATGAATATATATGATTTCGAAGTAAAAAATGATGAGGGACAGATGGTGTCTTTATCAGAATTTAAAGGGAAAGTTTTGTTAATCGTAAATACTGCCACAGGATGTGGATTTACTCCACAATATGAGGGACTAGAAAAGCTGTATCGTGAATATAAGGATCAAGGATTTGAGATTCTGGATTTTCCATGTAACCAATTTGGAAATCAGGCGCCTGGATCCATGAGTGAAATCAAAGAATTTTGCCAATTATCCTATGATACATCATTTCCACTTTTTGAGAAAATTGAAGTTAATGGAGAGCAGGAAGCACCTCTTTATACCTTTTTGAAATCACAAAAAGGTGGAGCATTTGGAAAGAAAATCAAATGGAACTTCACTAAATTCTTACTTGATCGCGAGGGACAGGTAATCGAGAGATTTGCACCAACAGTAACGCCGGATAAAATGGAATCAAAAATTGTAGAATTGTTAAAATAATGATCAGTTAAATAAGAAAAGAGCTCATTTCGCCAATTGACGAGATGAGCTCTTCTGCTTTAATTAATCACAATTCTTACAACTATAGTGTGTATGTAATATTTCGTGTGCGATGTGGCTGTTAGGCTTATCAAGGAATTCTTCATAAAGTTTAATAATAGAAGGATTTTCGTGAGATTTACGGAATTCCTTATTACGATCTTCCTGATACAAAGCATTCGCACGTCGGTCTAAAATTTCATAATGTCCGTGCATATATGGTTGTCCACCACCGTCAATACAACCACCAGGACAAGCCATGATTTCAATAATCTGATAATCTGCTTCTCCGCTACGGATTTTATTGAGCAAGGTGCGGGCATTTCCAAGACCACTGGCGATGGCTGCTTTTACTTCCATATCTTTAATTTGGATGGTTGCTTCACGAATACCATCTAATCCACGAATCATACTAAATTCTACATTGTCTAATGTTTCGTTGGTAATCCATTCATAGGCAGTACGAAGAGCTGCTTCCATAACTCCACCTGTAACACCAAAGATTACTCCTGCACCAGTAGATTCACCCATGAACTGGTCGAAGTCTTCGTCAGCAAGTGAATTGAAGTGGATGCCAGCTTCTTTAATCATCTTAGCTAATTCTCTGGTACTGATAACAATATCGACATCGTTGTCCATTTCAGGTCTTGCTGCTTCATACTTCTTTGCTAGACAAGGCATTACGGATACTACGATCATGTTCTTTGGATCAATATTGAGTTTCTTTGCATAATAGCTTTTTGCAATAGCACCAAACATCTGCTGAGGAGATTTGCAAGTGGATGGTACATCTAATAAATCGTTGAATTCATGCTCAAAGAAATTGATCCAACCTGGACAGCAGCTAGTAAGCATTGGAAGGCGACCACCATTTTGAATACGGTTCATTAATTCAGCGGCTTCTTCCATAATTGTCAAGTCTGCAGCGAAGTCTGTGTCAAATATCTTGTTAAAACCTAAGGCACGTAATGCAGCGACCATGCGACCGGTAACAGCTTCACCACTTTCGTCACCAAAAGCCTCACCCAAAGCTGCACGAACAGCTGGAGCGGTCTGGACAACAACAAACTTATCTTTGTCATTTAATGCATCCCATACTTTGGTAGTATTGTTTACTTCTGTTAATGCTCCCGTAGGACAAACCGACACACACTGACCACAGAAGGTACAGTTGGTCTCAATCATTGGATGTCCAAAAGCAGGAGAAATAATGGTATTAAATCCTCTGTTTACAGCAGATAAAACGGATACTGTCTGAATTTGACTACAAACAGTTACGCATCTGCGGCAAAGGATACATTTATCCTGATTACGTTCAATAGCAGAACTGGAGAAATCCTTAGGGAAGGTTGTCATGTCACCTTTATACTTCATTTTACGGATACCCATATCAGAAGCAAGTGCCTGTAGTTCGCAGTTCATGCTCTTCTCACAAAGTAGACAGTCCTGTGGATGATCGGATAGTAAAAGTTCCACTACTGTCCGGCGTGCTTTGATTGCACGAATAGAGTTCGTGCGAACGACCATTCCTTCAGATACCATGGTGTTACAGGAAGGTGCAAGATTTTTACGACCTTCAATTTCTACTACACATACACGGCAAGAACCTGGATTATGCTCGACTCCATCATGAAGATTCATATGGCAGAGGGTAGGAATATAGATTTCCAGCTGTTTTGCAGCATTTAGAATCGTAGTTCCTTCTTCAACCTGCACTTTTTTATCGTTAATAATAAGTGTAACTAAACTCAAAATGTCCACCTCTTTCTTGATTTATTGTATTGATCAAATTTTAATGATTGCGTTTACAGGACAACTGGAGTAGCAAGCGCCACATTTCACGCAGGCTTCCTGCTGAATCTTATGCAATCCTTTCACATTACCTGTAATACAGGAAACAGGGCAATTTTTAGCACACTTGGTACAACCGATACATTTAGTTGTGATTTCAAAACGAACAAGTTTCTTACAAACTCCTGCTGGACAACGGTGATCTCTAACATGCGCAATATATTCATCCCAGAAGTATTTCATAGTACTCAAAACTGGATTTGGAGCAGTCTGACCTAAGCCACAAAGAGAAGTATCTTTAATGGTCTGTCCTAATTCTTTGAGTGTAATTAAATCTTCTTCGGTTCCTTCACCGTCTGTAATTTTTGTCAGAATTTCTAATAGACGTTTATTACCAATTCGGCAAGGTGTACATTTGCCGCAGGATTCTTCAACAGTAAACTGAAGATAGAATTTAGCAATGTCAACCATACAGTTATCTTCATCCATAACGATCATTCCGCCGGATCCCATCATGGAGCCAATGGCTGTTAGGGATTCATAATCGATTGGAAGATCTAAATCAGAAGCTGGAATACATCCGCCAGATGGTCCACCAGTCTGAACTGCTTTGAATTTACGGTCGTTCTTAATTCCACCACCGATATCATAAATAATTTCTCGTAAAGATGTGCCCATTGGTACTTCAACAAGACCTACATTGTTGATCTTACCTGCGAGAGCGAATACTTTTGTTCCTTTCGATCCGGCAGTACCAATAGAATTGTACCAGGAAGCGCCATTTAAAATGATGGCAGGAATAGAAGCCAAAGTCTCTACGTTATTTACGCAGGTTGGTTTGCCCCAAAGTCCACTCTCAGCTGGGAATGGTGGTTTATTTGTTGGTTCGCCACGTTTTCCTTCGATGGAATGAATGAGTGCGGTTTCTTCTCCACAAACAAATGCTCCAGCACCATATTTTAATTCAACGTCAAAACTAAAATCAGTTCCTAAAATATGTTCGCCCAAAAGACCCAACTTCTTAGCCTGAGCAAGTGCGATGAGAATTCTATTAACTGCTAGAGGATATTCTGCACGAATATAGATAAATCCTTTGGATGCGCCAATTGCATAACCAGCAATTGCCATTGCTTCTAAAATTCCATTTGGATCGCCTTCTAAGATGGAACGGTCCATAAATGCGCCTGGATCTCCTTCGTCAGCGTTACAAATAATATATTTCTGATCGGCATCATTAGCTTTGGCAAATGCCCATTTTTTACCAGTTGGGAATCCACCGCCGCCTCGGCCTCTTAATCCGGATTCTGTCATTAGTTGAATTACAGAATCAGGTGTCATTTCGGTAAGAACTTTTCCAAGAGCGAGATAGCCGTCTGCTCCAATTGATTCGGTGATTTCTTCAGGATTAATCAGACCGCAGTTACGCAAAGCAATTCTTCGTTGCTTTTTATAAAAGGACATTTCATCTTGGCGTTTAACGGTAGCTTTAATAGATGGCTCTTCATATAAAAGACGATTAACAGGATGACCATTTAATAAATGTTCCTGAACAATTTCTTTTGCATCATCTGGTGTAACATGAACATAAAATGTATTATCTGGATTGATTTTAACGATAGGTCCTTTTTCACAAAAACCAAAACATCCTGTTACGGATACCGTTACTTCGTCTTCTAATCCAGCGATTTTGATTTCTTCCTGTAGACGAAGAATAATCCGGTCACTATCTGAAGATTTACAGCCTGTACCGCCGCACACAGTAATGATTCGTTTGCAACGTTTATTTTCAGCGGCCATTTCATCTTCGTAAGTTGGCTTCCGCATTTTTAAATTCTCGGCATATTCCTGAGAAAGTTTGACTAATTCGTCATACGATTGAATTCTTTCCAATGTCAGATCCCCCTATTCGTTATATTCATCTAGAATTTTTGTAACCATTTGTTTTGTAAAATGACCGTAAACACGGTTATTTACAGTAACAACTGGTGCAAGACCACAGGCACCAACGCATCGAAGAACCTGTAAGGTGAACTTCTCATCTGGCGTGGTCTGACCTACTTTGATATTGAGTCTGCGTTCGAACTCTTCTAAGACTTCCCCAGAGCCTTTTACGAAGCACGCAGTACCCATACAAACATTAATAACATGCTTTCCTGTAGGAGTTTCTGTGAAGTAAGAATAAAAAGTAACTACCCCATTTACTTCAGATATTGGTTGTTCAAGTTTTTTCGCAACAAACTTCTGGACTTCTTCTGGTAAATAACCAAAAATTTCCTGGGCTTTATGAAGTACAGCGATTAAGGATCCGGTACGATCCGGTAGTGCGTCAATAAATTCAGCCAGTTCGTTAAATAACTGGTCTCTTTGTGGATTTGAGCACATGATGTTTACCCCCTTCTAGTTTTTATACTAACATGTCAATTATATCAGATATAAAA
>JAGOGN010000065.1:0-4577 GCA_017996675.1 Lachnospiraceae bacterium
CTATATTAAATTATATAAAAATAAATAAAAATGTGAGAAATCAAGGGAGGTCGTCCGTAATGAACGATAAAGAATTTATTCAGGAATTAGTAGAAAAAGCAAAAGTAGCACAGGAAGAATTAGCAAACTATACCCAGGAAGAAGTAAATGCAATCATTAAAGTTATTGCAAAAACTGTATATGATAACGCAGAAGAACTTGCAAAAATGGCAGTTGAAGAAACACGCATGGGTGTATATGAAGATAAAGTTGCAAAAAACAAAGGAAAATCCAAAACAATTTACAATCATATTATTGATAAAAAATCTGTTGGTATCATTGACAGAGACGATGCAAAAGGCTTAGTATTTGTAGCGAAACCAGTTGGTGTTGTTGCAGCTGTTACACCTACAACTAACCCAATTGTAACACCAATGTGTAACTCTATGTTTGCATTAAAAGGTGGAAACCCAATCATTATTGCTCCTCATCCAAGAAGTCAGAAATCTAGTACTTACACAGTAGATTTGATTTTAAAAGCAATGAAAGATCAGGGAGTAAAATGTCCTGAAAATGCAATTCAGATTATTAGTGAATCCACAATTGCTCGTACTGGAGAACTGATGCGTGCAGTAGATGTAGTTCTTGCTACAGGTGGTATGGGAGTTGTTAAAGAAGCTTATTCTTCAGGAAAACCTTCTTTCGGTGTAGGCGCTGGTAACGTTCAGGTTATCGTAGATGAAGATGTTGACTTTGCAGATGCTACAGCTAAAATTATTGCTGGTAGAAAATTTGATAACGGAATTATCTGTTCTGGTGAGCAGACAATTATCGCACCAAGAAAACATTATGATGAAGTCATTGCAGCAGCAGTTGCAAATGGTGCTTTCTATGTAGATGAAGAAGAAACAATTGAAAAATTCAGACAGGTCTTATTTGTTAATGGAACCATTAACAAAGATGTAGTTGGACAGTCTGTACAGACAATTGCAGATCTTGCTCAGGTAGAAGTTCCAGCTGATACCAAAGTTATTTTATTGAAAGCAAGCGGAATCGGTGCAGAAGATGTATTATGTAAAGAAAAAATGTGTCCAGTAATGTCTTCTTTCGCTTATGATACTTTTGAAGAAGCTGTTCATATTGCACAGACAAACTTAAACTTAGAAGGAAAAGGCCATACTGCAGCACTTCACTCTAACAATCAGGCTCATATTGAATATGCAGGAGTAAAATTAACAATTAGCCGTTTGGTTGTAAATGCTCCATCTTCAACAACAGCTGGTGGATCTTTGACTAACGGTCTTGCTCCTACCACAACATTAGGATGTGGAACATGGGGAAATAACGTTATTTCTGAAAACCTTGATTACAAACACTTAATCAATGTTTCCAGAATTGCAACTGTAATTGCAGATGCAAAAGTTCCAACAGATGAAGAAATCTGGGCAAAATAAATTTCATTAAAATTAGTCAGCCACCGTATATACGGTGGCTGTTTTTGTAGTCAAAAGTATTTCTTTCGGTTATAATAGGATTATGTCAAACAGGGAGGAATCAATGAAAAAGAAAAACAAAATCAGAAAATCGAATCCTATACTTGAAGTCAGAGTTGCAAGGTCTTTTGCAGTCCTGCTATTTGCTTTTTTTCTGGTGTTAGTATCTGAACATAGTGTTTCGAATAGAATTGCGAATATCGAAATAGGGCAGTTTAAAGAACAAAAAGTGGAGACTTTTAAACCCGTTCAGCTTTCAAAGGCGCAATTGGAGCAAAAAGAAGCGTTGCAATTAAAAGCAATGTTAGGTCGTCTGGATGGTTTTCTTTCGGATGAAGAATTGAAGGAATTACAACAATACCATCATGCAGTATTGCAAATGGTAGCTGAGAGAGAACGAACAGGAGATTTTGTTTCAACAGAAAAAGAACAAGAAATGTGGGAAAAGCTATCCTTAAAGTTAGACCAGTATACAGATTTTTATTTACAGGGTAAGCCAATGTCCTATGAAGAAGTCGGAAGTGGAGTTGATTACGGACAGCATGTTTTCGACCGTTTGAAAGATATCATGACCAGTGAAGATTTGGATCAATTAATGAAGTATCGAGAAGAATATCTGAACGACGATCAGGAAGCTAGCGAGGATATTCAAACAGGAATGAGTGATATTATTACGAAATACCCACAACTAAATCAACAAATGATTTTAGTGATTTTGCTGGATGATAAATCTATGGAAAATCAAGCGGTATATGAAATCAACTCAAAACTGAATATCGAATATGAAGATGGAGATCAAGTGGGCTTAGATCAAATTAGTGAGGAAGAAGATGAGTCTTTTTTAAGTCACTGGGAGTCCATAAGAGAAATGGTTCCTTCTGAAATTTTAGAGAATTTTTCCTATTTTAAAATAGGAAGTGATGGAGAATATGGAGTATATGCCTATGTGATGAGACTGGATAGTGAAGGGAAAGAGTGGTGTCTGAATTATGATCCTGCAGATTATGTAGAGGATGGGACTTTTCCTTATACGATTATTCATGAGATGTCTCATTATCTTTCGCTGAATGAAAAGCAAGTCCAATATTATTACGAGGATGTGAAAGGTTTTCCAACGAATCGTTATTCGGATCAAGAATGTGTTGCGAATAAAAATTCTTACTTACAGCAATTTTATCAAAAATTCTGGGAAGATTTGACTCCGATTTGGAATGCAAATCCAGATAACCCCAAATTTTATGAACGTCATAAAAATGATTTTGTTACTCCGTATGCATCAACTTCTTGTGCTGAGGATTTTGCTGAGAGTTTTGCTGCGTATGTTTTGATGAAACAGGCACCAACGCCAGAGACGAGATATAAGTTTTCGTTTTTTGATTCGATACCGGAGCTAAAGTTGATGAAGGAAGAAATTTTGCATCGAGTAGAGGAATATCAAATACTTGTGAGCCCAGAAATAAATTAAAAGATTGCAAGAAAAAAACTTGACAGTTGATTTGTAATCTGTTATATTGTAGTAGTTCGTATTAGGTAGTTAGGCACCCGACGAAAGAGCGGGTGCTATTTTTTTGCTTATAAAGTAGCAATAGAGAGAAAAAGAGGTATTTATGCAATTGTTGAATCTACAAAACTTGAATATTAGTTCAGAAATTGAAAGAGCAGTTTTAGAAATGGGGTTTGAGCAACTCACACCAATTCAGGAGCAAGCCATTCCAGTATTATTAGAAGGAAATGACATGATTGGTCAGGCACAGACAGGAACAGGAAAGACAGCGGCGTTTGGAATTCCACTCTTACAAAATTTGGATTTAGATTCAAGGGCTGTACAAGCATTGGTTTTATGCCCAACTAGAGAGTTGGCAATCCAGGCTGCGACAGAAATCAGAAAATTTGCAAAATACATGCATGGGGCGAAGATTCTTCCGATTTACGGAGGTCAAGATATAACGAATCAAATTCGCTCTTTACGTGCAGGCTGTGCAATTGTTGTTGGTACACCTGGAAGAGTGATGGATCATTTAAGAAGAAAGACATTGAAGTTAAATGACATCAAAACAATCGTTTTAGACGAAGCAGATGAAATGCTTAACATGGGATTTCGTGAAGATATCGAATCCATTTTAGAGCAGATGCCTCAAGAACATCAGACCGCATTGTTTTCAGCAACAATGCCACAGGCGATTCTTGATATCACGAATCGTTACCAGTCGGATGCAATTAAGGTACAAGTAGCAGCAAAGGAATTAACCATTCCATTAGTAAAACAGTATTATTATGAAGTAAGTGGCGCTAGAAAAGAAGATGCAACATCTAGATTATTAGATTACTATCAGCCAAAGAGAACACTCATTTTTTGTAACACAAAGAGAATGGTCGACGTATTAAGTGAGAACTTAAAAGGTCGTGGTTACTTCTCGGAAGGATTACATGGAGATTTGAGTCAGGCGCAAAGAGACCGAGTTATGAAAGCGTTCCGTTCAGGATCTACAGATATCTTGATTGCGACTGACGTAGCAGCAAGAGGTCTTGATGTAAGCGGAGTAGAAGCAGTTATTAACTATGATGTACCACAGGATATTGAGTATTATGTACATCGAATTGGAAGAACCGGTAGAGCTGGCCAATCAGGACGAGCATTTACATTGGTTGTAGGACGGGAAGTGTTTAAAGTGAAAGATATTGAAAAAGCATGTAAGACAAAAATTGAGTCTCGTACACTGCCATCAGCAGTAGATTTGACCAATGTAAAAGCAAAGAATGTTTTCCAGCAGGTTTTTGATGTTTTAGAAAAGAGCGAATTGGATAATATGCAGCGCATTATTGAAGAAAAATGTAATGAAGAAGATTGCACAGCTTTAGAAATCGCAGCAGCATTTTTGAAAATTCATATGGGAGAAAAGCCACAGGATATCCCAGTTGAAACATACAATAAAGACAAAAAGAGAAGTCAGGGACAGGGCGAGCGTAGATCTTATGGACAGCGCAGAACTGGTGAAGACAAACCTTATAGAAGAAGTGGTGAAGGACACCGTTTTGAAGGCAAGAAGTCAGATGGAAGAAGCGGCGAAGGCCGTCGTTATGATGGAAAGAAATCAGAAGGAAGAA
>JAGOGN010000065.1:4677-8129 GCA_017996675.1 Lachnospiraceae bacterium
TGATGGAAAGAAATCAGAAGGAAGAAAATATGACGGCAAGAAATCAGAAGGTCGTAACGATTCTGGTAAATCTTATGCACCAAGGCAGGGCGGAGATTATAAAAAATCACCTACTCGCGATACCATTAAGAGAAGCAATAAATATCCAAAGGGTGAATAATAGGTGATATTGTATGAGAAATCCTTATATTGGGGCGGTTTACAGACCGCCTAGTGAAGCAACTAGTTTAATTATACAGTCAACGATTGGGTGTAGTCAGAATCGTTGTACGTTTTGTACCATGTATAAGGAAAAGAATTTTACAATTAAGCCGGTTCATCAAGTGATTGATCAGATTGATGAATATATGAATCATTCCAGAGGACAGTACCAAAAAATATTTCTGGCAGACGGAGATGCGTTGATACGACCTATTTCGGAACAATTAGAAATATTGAATCATATTCGTACTCATTATCCGCAGATTGAGCGTGTGTCTAGTTATGGTTCACCTCGAAGCGCGCTAAACCACTCGGTAGAGGACTTGCATCTATTAAGAAAAGCAGGACTGAAACTGATTTATCTGGGATTGGAATCTGGATGTGATGAAGTATTATCTCTGGTGCAAAAAGGTGTTTGTGCACGGGAAATTGTGGAAGCCTCAAGGCGACTACATGACGCGGGATTTGAACTTTCCGTGACTGCAATTATTGGTCTCGGTGGTAAGAAGAATTCGATGGAGCATGGGAAGATGACAGGAGAGGTTCTCTCTAAGATCAAACCAGAGTACATTGGATTATTGACGCTGATGGTTCCAAAGGATTCGTTACTTCAAGAATCCATTCGGTCAGGAGAATTTCAATTACTTTCATCAGAGGAAATATTGTTAGAAACAAAAGAAATTTTATTGAATTTAGACAGTGAAGGAAGTGTATTTCGTTCCAATCACGCATCCAATTATCTTGACCTAAGGGGAACCCTAAATCAGGATACCCCAAGGTTATTGCAGATGATTGATGATGCGCTTTTGGGAAAACGAAAACTGAAAGAAGAAATCTTTCGCGGTTTATAATTGAACAAGATCTAAAATATAGCGGGCTAGTCCGTCCCAGGTAACTTGGGAAAGGTCAGCCTGCTTTTTTTGCGTAGAAAGAAGGGCTTCTTCTATGGTGCGAGCGAGCAATTGTTCATAATCAGGTAAAAAGGCAGGGTCTGGCTCGTCAATTTTTTCCATTGGAGGAGGGGATGGAAATAAAATCCCGTGATTGGGAATTCGTTCTTCTACCCATAATGATATACCAGGTAGGTCGTTGCATATGACTTTAGCCCCGCATGCTAGCGCTTCCATAATGACTAGAGGTAATCCTTCAAAAAAGGAGGGTAGAACAAATAAATCAGAGACCCGCAACGCAGTAGCTAATTCTTCATGGTTGAGCTTGCCAAGAAAATGTACTGGATGACTGCATTGTGATGCGAGTTCTTTGATTTGCGCTAGCTCACTGGCTACACCCAAACCACCTGCAAGAGATAATTCTACTGGAAAAGGAAGTACAAGGTGATTCATTCCACGAAGTAAGCTTTGCACCCCTTTCTTTTGGCAGAGTTTTCCGGCAAAGATAATGTGTCTGGTATCGGTAGGCTTTTTTTCTACTAAAGTTGGAGCCGGATAGAAAATATGATGATTATAGCCACTTCCTATCACTTGAACTTTAGATGGATCGACCTGGAATGTCTGACAAATGTCCAAACGTTGAGGTTCGTGTAGAGCGAAAAACCCATCTAAATTCTGAATTTGCTCGATGATGTATTCTCGCAAAAATGAAGTTTTTTTAATTTGACGTAAATCAGTGCCATGACAAAATCCGTAGATTTTGGCCACTGGAAAAGCCTCTCTTAAAAAGGCGGTTAGAAGATATAAGTGGTGACAGAAAATAGTATCTGGTTGAAACTGCTCTATTATAACCTGTATTCTAGAGAGAAAGGCTTGTTGGAAGGCACGTGCCATTTCCACTGTTAATTGATTATAGCGAGTACTGGTATAAGGCATTTCATCGGACATGCCAAGAATCGGAAATGGTAATTCCTCTGTCATATAGGTTACTGGACAAAATTGCACGGATTCTGGAAAGTAAACAGAATCTTCCGGTGAGACTCCTGCAACGACCTTTTGTTCGATCCCAAGATTGGAGAATGAATGAATTAATTCAGTCATATATACGCCACTTCCGGTACTATGAGGTTTTTGTGCGGTAATATGTAAAATTTTCATTGTAAACACTCCTTAAATAATTTAAAATAATTATAACATGTGAAAAAATAGAAAGCTACCGCACGTTTCAAAAGGGAGGTACCAAATAATGAAGTGTCTGATTTTAAGTAATGCTGAAATAACCGAAGAAGAATGTACTCTTGTACAGGAAGAAGTGTATAAGGAAAAGAATGGAAGAGAACTACCAAAGAAAATAAAGAGAATCATTGGATGGAAAGGAATTTGTAAACTTTGTTCCAACCATTGTCCAAAATAAAAAGGAAATTGCAGCTTTCACTGCAATTTTTTTTACGTAATAGACCCATGGGAAAAATAAGTGGACAAGATAATTTGTGTTTGTGAAGATCCATAGGTTTTAATTTTTGACAGAAGAATTTCTAACTGTGTAGAGTCATGAACGGCAACCTTTAACATAGAATTATAAGGTCCAATAATATGATGATGCTCTATAATTGCCACATCATTTTCGCAAAATTCTAAAAATCGTTCATAGTTACGTGGTGGAACATCTACTTCAACAAAGGCATTGATATTATTGCCTAGACTCAGTGGGTTAATGTGAGCGTGGTAGCCTAAGATAGCACCTTCTTCTTCCAGTTTGCGAATTCGTTCGGAAACTGCAGGAGGAGTCAAACCAACACGCTCGCCAATTTCTTTCATTGTGCTACGGGAATTTTCCAGAAGTAATTGTAATATTTCTTTGTCTGTACGATCCATGATGAACCTCCTTTTGATGGTAGTATAACAAAAGATTAAGTTTTAGGGAAGAATTCTTTCTTTTTTTTTGTAAATTAAGCAAAAGACATTTTTTTATCCATGTCTTAATAGTGGGAAAGGTACTATAATGGGCTTATCAATAAGAAAAGAAAGAGGATAAAGAAATGGAAAGATTGGATTTGCCTATTAGTGGAATCTGTTCTTTTGGAAAATATCCAATATGTATGGATTTGGACCAGTTAGATGCAGATATTGCGGTGCTAGGAGTGCCTTATGATTTAGGAGTAGGATTTTTGAGCGGAGCAAGACTGGGGCCAAGACGAATTCGTGAAGCATCTACACAATATGCAAGGGGTGCGACCGGTTTTTATGATTTTGAAAAAGACCAGCAATATTTGCAAGAACCGTTAAAAATAGTTGATTGTGGAGATACAGATGTACTACAAGGTGATTTAAGTTATGGGTTTGAAAGTATAGAGGAATGTA
>JAGOGN010000262.1 GCA_017996675.1 Lachnospiraceae bacterium
AACAGACACCACATCCGTTACACTGTGCAAAATCAATCTGTACTTTACCAGATTTATCCATTGAAATTGCAGGACATCCTACTTTCAGACATGCTTTACAGGATACACATTTCTCCTGATTTACATTCACATGTTTTCCAGCATTTGCCTTCTGAACTTCTTTAATCAGTGCACATGGACTCATTGTCATGATTACAAATACACCTGTGGATTCTCTTGCATCTTTAATTGCTGCTCTTGTTTCTTCCAGGTTTAATGGATCCACCACACGGATATGGTCTTCTGGAATTCCTAAAGAACGAACAACTGCCAATGGATCAATTTTATCTGTAATTTCTCCTGATAAAGTCTTTCCTGTTCCAGGATTTTCCTGATGTCCTGTCATAGCAGTAATGCTGTTATTTAAAATACAATATACTGCGTCTGCTTTATTATAAACTGCGTCAATCAAACTGGTAATTCCAGAATGGAAGAAGGTAGAATCTCCAACACAACCAAATACTTTTGTAGAAGTTCTTCCTGCTGCTTTGTTCGCCTGATCAAAACCAGTTGCGCCAGAGAAACCTGCACCCATACAGATTACACTATCCATAGCGTTTAATGGCTTTGCCATTCCTAAAGTATAGCAACCGATATCTCCTGCGATCATAACGTCTTTCAGTTTTCCTAATTCATAGAAAAATCCTCTATGAGGGCATCCTGCACATAATACTGGAGGTCTTGCTGGAACCTGAATATCTGACTGATATAAATCTTCATTTACATATTTATCAATTCCAAAAGCTTTTCCTAAGATTCTTGTATTTAATTCATCACATCTTGGAACGACATCTTTTCCTTTACATGCAATTCCCATTGCACGAATCTGCATTTCCATAAATGGTTCATTTTCTTCAACGACATATAATTCGTCAACTTCTTTTGCAAAGTCAGCGATCATTTGTAATGGAAGTGGATTTAATAATCCAACTTTCAAGTAAGATGCATCTGTTCCGAAAACATCTTTACTATGCTGATATCCGATACCACTGGCAATTACACCGATTTTCTTGGAATTATATTCTACGGTATTGAGTGGACAATTATTTGAGTATTCTGCCAAATCAATAAATTTCTGTTCCAACACTACATGTCTTGGTCTGGAATTTGCTGGTGTCATAATATTTTTTGTTGTATTACGTACATATTCACGTACCCCAACTTCTTCTCTGTCACAAAGTTCTACGATACTCTTTGAATGGCAAACACGAGTTGTCATACGGAATAATACAACCAAATCATTTTTCTCACTGATTTCAAATGCAAGTTTAATAAAATCCTTACATTCCTGAGAATCTGTTGGTTCGATACAAACTAATTTACCAAAAACTGAAAAACAACGATTATCCTGCTCGTTCTGTGAAGAATGCATTCCTGGATCATCTGCTGTCATAATTACAAGACCGCCATTTGCTCCTTCATAAGCAAGTGTCATAAGTGGATCTGCTGCTACATTCAATCCTACATGTTTCATAGCTGAAAAAGCTCTTGCTCCCGCCATTGCCGCAGCTCCTGCCACCTCAACTGCAACTTTTTCATTTGGTGTCCAACGACATTGAATTTCTTTATACTGAGCTACGTTTTCAAGTACTTCTGTACTTGGTGTACCTGGGTAAGCTGCTGCAACTGTACATCCTGCTTCATAAAGTCCGCGTGCTACTGCTTCATTTCCTGTTAATAACTGTTTCAAAATACTTCCTCCAATCGCTTTATCTATTGTCCCCTTTAACTAAAGTTCCGTAGATATCATACCATTTTATGTACATGTTGAACAATACCTATATATTATAAAAAGAATAGGTAATCACCTATATAGAGATGATTACCTATTGCAAAAATCGTTATTTAAACTTGAATTTATTTGCTTCTTTCTAGCTTTTTATATTTTTGCCTGTATCTGCGATACAGACTGTTCAGCAAGACTATTAACAAATCCTCTCATGATGATTTGTGGTCCGCCCGTTTTATCAATATATGCTTTCGTAATAATCACTTCCCCAATATTATCATCTTTTGGGATTTCATACATAATATCCAGCATGTACTCTTCTAAAATTGCTCGAAGTGCTCTTGCTCCAACCTTATTTTCCTGGGCTCTCTTTGCGATGGCAGACAACGCTTCCTCTTCAAACGTAAGCTTCACTTCATCCAGTGATAACAATTTTTCATATTGTTTGATAATTGCATTCTTAGGCTCTGTCAGGATTCTTACCAACATACTTTCATCCAAAGCATCCATTGCAAATAAAATCGGAAGTCTGCCTACAAATTCAGGAATCATTCCAAAATTACGAACATCTTCAACTGTCACTTTTCTTAAAATATTTGGTTCCTGATCGTATTTATCTTTCAAATCAGCTTGAAATCCTATGGACGATTGCTTATTTAGACGCTCTTTAATAATATTCTCGATATCTGGGAACGCACCTCCACAAATAAATAGGATATTCTTCGTGTTGACCGTTGTAAGCGGAACCATGGCATTTTTACTGTTTGC
>JAGOGN010000263.1 GCA_017996675.1 Lachnospiraceae bacterium
ATGATTACTTTACTTATTTATGCCGTACTTTTTTGCGGAGCATCTTATTTTATGACAAGGAGGGAAAGTTATGCAAGTCTATAAAACATTTTTAAAGATCAGCCTTAAAAGCATTTTTTCTGCTTTTACATATATCATTGCATTTCTCACTCTTTCCATTCTTAGTACTCAAACTGGAAACAAATCCGATATCAGCTCCTTTGTTTCGGAAAAAATGGATGTTGCCGTCGTTGACTATGATCATACTTCAACGAGCAAAGCCCTTTATCAGTTTGTTTCGAAGAAGCACAACATCAAAACCGTCAACATGAAAGACGATACCTGGCGTGATGAATTATTTTACCGCAATGTGGATTATATTGTCATAATTGAAAAAGGGTTCGAAGAAAATTACAACAGTTCTAATTCTTCCGGATACATGAAGTCCTATACCAATCCTGATTCGAATACCTCTTTTATCATCCGTTCAGAGCTTGAAACCTTTTTGCGAAATTTAAATTACTACAAAACCGCTGGCTTTAGTGAGAAAGAATCCATCGAAAAAGCACAGACTGTTGCCAATATTCATGCTACAACAGAATTTAAAAAGAATGAGAAAAAAATCGAGCAGCCAACCGCGATGAGCTATTTTTTCAGCTTTGCTCCTTATGTTTTGCTCTGTATTCTCATTAACACCATCGGGCCAATGCTCATGATTTGGAATCGCCCTGAAATAAAAACGAGGACCGAAATTTCGAGTTTAAGCATGAGCAAACGCAATTTGGCGCTGATCGGTGCAGTAGCAACCTGCGCGATGGTTGTATTTTTCATTTATCTTGCGACTTGCATTGGATTTTTTAAGGAAGATTTCTTTAGTCTTCGTGGATTTTATTACTCCATCAATGCATTTTTATACCTGCTGGTTTGCATCTCTGCCACTTATTTAGTTGCACAGTTGAGTCATAAACTCAATGCACTCAGCATGTGGTCCAATGGTTTAGGATTATCCACTTCGTTTCTATGTGGAGTCTTTGTAATTCGTGACCTGCTACCGGATCAGGTAATATCATTTTCAAAGTGTCTACCAACTTATTGGTATATCAACATTACGGAAGAATTGAAATTTTTTGACGGCTCATTAAGCAAGCTAGCCTTTCAGTCCGCAGGAATGCAGCTGCTATTTGCCATTGCAATTTACGCTGTTGCATTAATCATTATAAAAAACAGACAGCAAAAAGCAACTTAATACACTTTCATTAGAATATTCAAACTACTCCTTTTTTCTATTAAATTTGCACAGGTTTTTCATGTATATTGTCCCAAACGATGGTACAATTGATGGATCAGGCTGGATTCCAACCGACGATTATGACTGTACTGCAAGAGGATGGTGTTTATTCATTTTTAGTTGATAACGATGATAAAATCATCATGCATCCTAACAAAGCCTACTTACCTACCGAAGAAAAAGCAACTGATATCAAAGACTACGATGGCAAACATAAATTACTGATTGTATCAACTGTTCCTTCTACAAACTGGAAAGTTGGAATTGTTATAACGGCTGCAGTCATCGCCAGCAATAAGATTATCAAACCAATTATTACACTTACTGAAATTATTAACCGGACAAAAGATTTTGAACTCAAAGACAAAGTGTTGGTCTTTTGAATTAAAAGACCAACACTTATTTTTATTCGTAGGTATAAAATCCTCGTCCTGACTTTTTCCCAAGCCAGCCTGCTTTCACATACTGTTTCAATAATGGGCAAGGGCGATATTTACAATCTCCATATCCATCATACAAAGTTTCCATAATTGCAAGAACTGTATCCAATCCAATAAAATCAGCCAACTGCAACGGACCCATTCTATGATTTGCACCTACTTTCATAACGGTGTCGATATCTTCAACAGAAGATACTCCTTCATACAAACAATAAATTGCTTCGTTAATCATCACCTGTAACACACGATTTGCAATAAATCCAGGTACGTCTCTTACTTCAACAGGTCTCTTTCCTAATACAATACTTTCCTGATGAATTTTCTCAAACGTTTCATCGCTGGTTGCAATTCCACGAATCACTTCAACGAGTTCCATCACAGGCACTGGATTCATAAAATGCATACCGATGACTTTTTCTGGTCTCTTAGTAGCTGCTGCAATTTCCGTAATGGAAATGGATGATGTATTTGTTGCCAAAATGCATTCTGGTTTACAAATCTGATCTAAGTTTGCAAAAACTTTTGTTTTAATATCGATATTTTCAACAATAGCCTCTACAACCAAATCACACTCTGCTGCATCTTCCATACTTACCGATGGAATGAGATGTTCCATTGTTGCTTTCTTCTCTTCTTCCGTTATCTTTCCTTTTGTTACATCTTTTGTCAAAATACCCTCTATAAACTGGAGACGGCTCTGAATAACATCCATGCGAACGTCATTTAAAAAAGTTTTGTGGCCTGCCGCTGCCATTACCTGGGCTATTCCCCCACCCATTTGACCAGCTCCAATTATCATTACTGTAG
>JAGOGN010000066.1 GCA_017996675.1 Lachnospiraceae bacterium
AATAATCACTCCATTTTCATCCAGAAAATAAACGTATACACTCTGACATTCATAAAATAAATCTCTTACTTTACGGGACAATACATCTCTCGTCGTACCATTTCTTACTTTGTTTAGTAAAAAATCATCTTCCAGTTTTTTCATCATTCTCCACCTGATATTTTAATATATATTCGTGAATATCTTGCTTTTGATCTATCAAAAATTCTTTTAGTAAATGATATTCCTTATTCAGTCTTAAATATTTTTTGACAAATCCAACTTCATTACTACTTAAAACTACAATTCCGCCATTGTGAAGATGTTCTTTCGATTTGTCGAAGAACATTTCATATAATTCATCCATCTCATCCCGAGACATCTTACCTCTGGCAGGAAATTCTGTAATAATTTCATCAAACAGATAATCATGTTTAAAATCATAGTAATCGCGATTGATATAGTGAATATTCGCACCAATATCCACAGAATTAATCTTAGCTTTTTCAATCGCTTCACTATAAATATCCAATCCGTAAACTTCTTTCGCAGAAACACATTTCATCCGCTCTAAAAGTAAGGTTCCCACTCCGCAAAATGGATCTAGGATCTGTCCATCTTTTTTCAAAAACGGTTCAGCCAGCTTGGCCAGTAAAGCGGCACTTTGTGGTTTTAAAGAAGTTGCAACAAATTCTTTTCTGTAAGTAAATCTGTGATCCACTAACGTAAAAAGTTTTAAGAAGACCTGATATCCACCTTCTTTTTTCGGTATGCACCGCAACTCAAAATCATAATCTCCGGGCGAATTCCGAAGCATTTGATCCGACATCATTTCTAGTTCCATTGCGATTCTTTTTGATAAACTACTACGCTCCTGTAAAGTGAACTGTCCGTAGATTCCGATTCTAAAATAAAACGGAGCTTTCTGATTATGACAACCTTCCAAAAAGGATACGATCTCTGAATCAATAATTCCTTCTGCAATTTCCCTTGCCGTATCTTTTAAGTTCGAGCAGCCAGGTAAAATCACTAAAACTTCATCCATTGTACGAATTTTCATCAAATCACGTAGCTGATTCGTTTCCATTTTTATTCCGTTTCCAGATAAAAGTTTCTTTCCTTCTGGCATTTGTGCTGCTGTCAGCTCTCTGTAATTTCGATTAGTAGTAACCAAGACCTGTACCGGTTCGGACACTTCCGTAAATTTAGGTTTCTGTCTAGGTTCACGATCCAAAATCATTTTTTGAAGAATCTGCATTTCCTCATAATAGTGTTTCTTGGCATCATCTAATACATCTGCCAAAAGCAACTCATCATAATTTTGTTTCAATTGAGGAAATATTGGCATATAATCTAATCTCGATATTGCTTCTAAATAATCTGCTCTGATGTACATGGTCTCTTCTTGCATATACGAAGCAAATAATGCTTCTAAAGCTTGCTCTACTTCTAGTTCTCCTAAGATCAATGCCGCATTCTTTCTTACCTTAGGATCTTCCGAATTTAGAAGATCAATAAAAATCTGATGATCCCATTCTGGTTTAACCCAGTCTTCTAATTTACTCTCCTGCTTCAAGGCAGCCCTTAGATCAATCATGTTCTCCCTTAAGTTTTCTTTCATTTTGATTTGATTATAATAAGATTCTATCATTCTATTTTTGATCCTTTCTCACGGATAAAATTACTAACATCCTGTTTCAACTGTTTCCACTCCGTAGAGTGTTCCACATAATATTTCGGACACATCTTGCCTGTCACATCATAATGACGAATTAAATCATCTGGTGTCAGATCAAACTTACCCAAAAGAAATGCACATAACTCGACCAGCGACTGGTATGTTTGGCTATTGAACTTCCCATCCTCATCTTCATGGCAACATTCAATCGATAACGTATCCGAATTTCTGCCATTTGAAGCAAACGCAATTTCCGATGTAGGAATACACTGAACGATTTCACCTTGTAGACCAATAATAAAATGTGCACTTGCAAAAGTCTCATGGGAATCTTTCAATCCCTCAAAATAACTTCGATTTGATAACGCACTGGTCATTGGATTGGCAACATAATGAATCACAATATTATGTACGCTCCCTAATTTCTCCTGAGACCTTGAATAATCGTTTGGCGTTAGTAAACGCACCTTAATTTTCGGTTTGCTTTGATATCGATATCCCTGGGAATCGGTATAACTACTTGTGGTCTTTGAGTTCGAAGCTTGAATTCGAATAAACACCCAAATTACCCCAATTACTAACAAAAATACAATCAGAAATAAAATTCTTCGCTTCAGCTTCTTTTTCTTTCGTTCACGTCTGTCTTTACTTGATTTCATTCTATCTTCATCCTAAAATTCTATTCCTAATCTTGCAGGAATGCCTTGATCAAATGGATGTTTCACTTTCACAATTTTGGATACATAATCCGCTAACTCCAATAATTCTGGTGCAGGATCTCTTCCCGTCATCACAACTTCCATTTCTTCTGGTTTCGTTCTTAAGAATTCCAATACCGCTTCTTGATCAACTACCCCTAAATTATAAGCTGACATCAGCTCATCCATTACAAATAAACGGGCTTTATTTTCTATGGCAGTGTTTACTGCTTTTGTAAAATGCTGACGGTAATACGTTCTTGCTTCTTCCTTTTCAGCTTCACTCATTCGAAAGAAAAAACCGAAATGCTTTTCACAACGAACATAAGTGATTCCATTAATTTGTTCTAAAATCGCAACTTCACTTGAAGAATTATCTTTTAGGAATTGGCTAAAAACAACCGATTGGCCACTTCCAGCACAACGAACACTTAATCCAACAGCAGTACTCGTCTTACCTTTCCCATCTCCTTCGTAAATATGAATGCATCCTTTCATTTCCAATCCTCCATAATTCGATAAATCTGATCCATATCCAAATGCTGTCTAAGCTGGTCTGCCAGATAATCATATTGTTGTTCTTTTAATTTTTGATAATCGAATTTGTCTAAATCCTCAAAACGAATGCCTTTCTTTCTGGCTAATGCAGCAACGACTTCGACCGCAATCCCTTCTTTATCAAAAATTCCGTGCAAGTAAGTTCCATATACCTGATCTACAAATATTCCATCTTTTGATGTCTGCCAGATACTGTCATATGTTAATTGAGTTAAGACCTTCACATCTGAGCGGAACGTGCTTCTGCCCATGTGGATTTCATACCCTTCGATTGCCTTTCCAGACAACCCTTCTAATAGTCCAGTCAATTTATTGAAATGTCCCGACACTCTGGTCGTTTTCTTTTCAGTTTCAAAATAGGTATCCATTGGCAATAATGCCATACCAGCAATTGTGCCGCCTTCTTCAACCCCATGTAAATCATTTAGTGTGTGTCCCAGCATCTGATAACCGCCGCATATGCCAAAAATAACCTTTCCACAGCTCTTCTCTTTCTTAATTGCTGCTTCCAATCCATTCTGGCGTAACCATTTTAAATCTCCCATGGTATTCTTTGTACCTGGAAGACAAATCATATCTGGATTTCCTAATTCCTCTACCGACGTAACATAACGAACAGAAACTCCGGGAATTTGCTCAAACACGTGAAAATCCGTAAAATTTGAGATTCGTGGATAACGAATGACTGCGATATCAATTTGATCTGTTTTCATTGGTTGGTTAAACTTCTCAGTAAGACTGTCTTCATCTTCCAATTGTAACTCTTTCAGATAAGGTGTCACTCCAATAATCGGTATTTCAGTCATGGCTTCTAATGTAGCCAAACCAGGATCTAAAATTGTTTTATCGCCTCGAAACTTGTTAATAATTAATCCACAAATACGATTCCGCTCCTCCTGATCCAGTAACAGAACCGTTCCTACTAACTGTGCAAACACACCGCCTCGATCAATATCACCTACAAGCAGAACTGGAGCATTTGCCATCTTAGCCATCCCCATATTCACAATATCTTCCGACTTTAAATTAATCTCTGCTGGCGATCCAGCACCTTCTATCACAATAATATCATACTTTTCTTCTAAAGTGTGATAGGCATCCAAAATATTTGGAATCAATTCTTTTTTATACTGAAAATAGTCTCTCGCACTCATATTGCCAATCGGGCGACCATTCACAATCACCTGACTTCCAATGTCGTTGGTTGGTTTTAATAAAATAGGATTCATCAGCACAGAAGGTTCAATTCCCGCCGCTTCTGCCTGCATGACTTGCGCTCTTCCCATCTCTAAACCTTCATTTGTTACAAAAGAATTCAATGCCATATTCTGAGACTTAAATGGAGCGACACGATAACCATCCTGTTTAAATATTCTGCACAAACCAGCAACTAAAACACTTTTTCCTGCATTTGACATTGTTCCTTGCACCATTATTACTTTAGCCATGTCTGATCCTCCTTATTGTTTCAATCAACAAGCAATTTTCCTGTCTTGTACGAACCGCAATACGAAAGTAACCCTGCTCTAAACCCGAGAAATTACTACAGTCCCGAATCATGATTCCTTCAGACAGTAACTGTTGAAATAAATTTGTTTCCCCTTTGAAAAAAATAAAATTTGCTGCACTTCCATAAACTTCGTAGTCAAGAAGATGCAGTTGCTCTAGTAAAAATTCTTTTTCACTTTTGAGTTGGTTGAGTGTTTCATTCAGATATTCCACTTCATCCAAAGCTGCCACCCCCGCTTTTTGCGCCACAACACTTACGCTCCACGGTTGGATTCCATTCTTCATGTTACTTAATAACTTTTGATCCGATGCAATGAGGTAGCCCAAACGGATTCCTGGCATCGCATATATTTTTGTAAATGCTTTTAAAATACAAATCGAGTTATTTTTAATCAGAGAACTACAACTATATTGATCCTTCTCATCTACGAAAGATAAGAAACACTCATCAATTACACATAAACAATTCATTTTGGTAGCTTTTGTTACAATCTTTTCTAACAAAATTGGATCAATTAGCTGACCGGTAGGATTATTGGGATTACACAAAAATACCAGATCCAACTCCGGTTTTATCCAATCCAAAAAGTCCTCCTGAATACAAAAATGATGTTCCAGCGTCAAAAAATATTCTGTAATATCACAATGAACATAGTTGAGTGCCTGTGTATATTCAAAAAAAGAAGGAGCTACGATCAAAGCTTTTTGAGGTTTTACTTCTGCTACTAAAGCAAAAATTAATTCTGCTGCCCCATTTCCACAAAGGATTTGATCCATTGGAATCTGGTGCAATAAAGCAAGCTTTTCTCGAAGTAGCGTACAATCCGGATCCGGATAAACTTGGGACGCAAGCACACCTTCTATAGCAGCTTTTTGAACACTTTCTGGCATACCAAGCAAATTTAAATTTGCGCTAAAATCTGCCTTGACTTTATTTTTATAAATGTTCCCACCATGAATATGCATGTTACTCTCTCCTTATCCTGATTATTTTTATTTAACGAAGAAATAAATATACGACTCCCAAGCGAACTGCTAAAAAAATACCTGCTGCCACGATTGTTGTTCCATACATCAAGCGGTTTGCCCTTTTCATGTCCTCTATTTGAGGTTCACGTAAAAAATCTCCCATAGTTTCTTTTTGGTGTAACTTCCCAAAGTAATAGGCATCTCCTCCAAGCTGGATTCCTAAAAGACCAGCCATTGCCGATTCGGTCTGAGCCGAATTCGGACTCACATGATGATAACGGTCTCTTAAAAAAATCTTCCATCCCTGTTTCGTTACATGTTTTGTAGGAAGGGATGCAAGGAGCAAACAACCTGCTGCCAGCCTCGCTGGAATGAAGTTAGCCAGATCATCCATCTTAGCTGCAACTGTTCCGAAATAACGATAAGTTTCATTCCGATATCCAATCATGGAATCCATAGTATTAATCGCTTTATAGATCATCCCTCCAATTGGCCCAAAGATACAGGAATAAAACAATGGTGCAATCACGCCATCTGAGGTGTTTTCTGCAATGGTTTCCACTGTTGCTTTCACAATTTCCGCCTCTTTTAGATGAGCGGTATCTCGCCCAACAATCATGGACAACGCTTTTCTTGCTTGTGAAAGATCCGAATGTATACAAGCATCATAAACCTTCATGCTTTCGGTTTTTAACGACTTTGCAGCCAGTACCTGATATCCGTAAATCACTAAAATCACATTCCCTAATATTGGGTGAATCCATTTTCCTAAGAGCCATATCCATAAGCTTACTCCTGCGGTAATGGTACCTACCAAAATCCAAAGAAGAAATCCTCCGATTCGTTCTCTCCACTTTCCGCATCCCATTATTTTTCTAATGATCATTTCCAGTTTTTGAATGAGCCATCCCATCCCCATTACAGGGTGCCAGAGTCCATGGGGATCCCCAAGCAAAAAGTCCAGCAAGATGGAACCAATGAGAAGTAATATTAAAATTAATTGTTCTTTCATTTTATCAAAATCCCCAATCCACAGCATACACGATAGACTTGATCTGCTTTTTTTCCAAAGTAGCAACCAATTCTTCCAGCTATTTCTCTTTGTTGTCTTTGAACTTTTGATTCTGGAACAAGACCACATCCCACTTCTTCATGAATGAAAATCAAGTGGTCCCATTCATCATTTCTATCTTCCCACCATTTTTGAATAATCTCTTCATCAAAATCGGAAATTCCTAATTCTATTGGTAAGTCATCTAATCGATAAATGACATCATTTTCTTTTTTGATTGAAAGCGCAAAATCCTTAGCTCCGCTTTCTGCGCCACCTGTAATTAAAACCATATCCGTTCTCCTATCACAATACCCAATAACATGAAAAGTTCGCATAATTGTAAAAAATACCCTGCAACGTCTCCACTAGTTCCACCAAATTGTTTCCTTGACATCTTCCAGTAATAGAAAAATACCAGTAGTCCTACAATCAGCGCAATGATCGTTAAATATCCACCAATCCAAATCCCAACTGCTGTAAGAAGAACTGCCTGAATACATAAAATTATTGCTACCCTCTTTTTTTGCGCACTTTTTGCGAATAAATAGAGGAGTCCGCTGTCTTTACTACAAGGAAAGGTTGCAACACTCAGCCCACTCAAAATTCTGCTAAAAATGTAAATGAAAAGAAGAAGTTTATAATCCTTCATTGGAAGTTCATAAAAGCATGCGACCATTGCCAATAAGTATACCCCGTACCCGATTACCGCAAATGCTCCTGTATTAGGATCTTTCATGATGGAAAGCTTTTTAGGAATATCTCCATAGGAGCCTAATCCATCCAGCGTATCCATATATCCATCCATATGTATCCCACCAGTTATTAGAATTGGAGTAATCGTCATCGCGATGCATTGAACGAAGCGATGAAATCCCAATGCATGACACCCAATTCCGACCACAACAGTCATAAACGCTACCAGTAGCCCTGCCAATGGAAAAAAGCACATCGCATATTTCATATTCTCATCCTTCCACTCTACCTTTGGCATGGGAAGCTTGGTGTACATAGACAATGCCATAATCATACTACGTATTACATTCATTCTTGCTCTCCTTATATATCAATGGATAACCACAGTGAATCTCTATGACTCGATCCGAAATACTTGCTAACTTTTGATTTAGTGCTCCTAATTCCTTTTGATATTGTACCATCTCTTGTGAATACTCCTGTAAATCTTCACAAGTGTTATTCGTAACAATAACCAGCGAGGAACAACATTGACTCAAATGTAGGATTCCATTTACGATACTAGTTTGTGGCAACCGAGATCCGTTTTCTGAATACAATTCATTTGCAACCAGGTTGGAAACACACTCTAACAGGATAACATCATAATACTCTAAATTCGCTGCTTCTAGATTTGTATAACACTCGAAGGTATCAAATCCTTTTCCACTACGTAACTGATGGTGACGCCTAATCTTTGCACGTCCTTCCTCTCCAAAAGGTTCCATCGTTGCAA
>JAGOGN010000067.1 GCA_017996675.1 Lachnospiraceae bacterium
TAAAAGAGAAGATTGACAAAAATCAAAAAGAATACATTTTGCGGGAAGAAATGAAAATTATTCGCGAAGAATTAGGTGAGGATAACACTGTTTCAGATGCAGATAATTATTTGATTGCTGCTAAGAAGCTAAAAGCAGACAAGTCTGTAAAGGAAAAAATTATTAAAGAAATCGAACGGTTTAAAAGTATTTCTTCTAATTCATCCGAAAGTGCTGTGATTCGAGGTTATATCGAGACGCTGCTTGAACTTCCATGGAACAAATCGTCGAAAGATAGTGTGGATTTAGCAAAAGCAGAACGTATTTTAAATGAAGACCATTATGGACTTGAAAAAGTAAAAGAGAGAATGCTAGAATTCCTTGCAGTTAGAGCACTAACAAAGAAAGGTCAAAGCCCTATTATCTGTTTAGTGGGACCTCCTGGTACGGGAAAGACTTCGATTGCAAGAAGTATTGCACGCGCATTGGACAAAGAGTATGTTCGAATTTCATTAGGTGGAGTTCGTGATGAGGCTGAAATCAGAGGACACCGCAGAACTTATGTGGGTGCACTGCCAGGACGTTTAGTTGCGGGACTTCGTCAGGCTGGAGTGAATAATCCACTGATGCTGTTAGATGAAATCGACAAAGTGAGCAGCGATTATAAAGGCGATACCTCTTCGGCGCTATTAGAAGTATTGGATTCTGAGCAAAATTGTAAATTCAGGGATCACTATGTAGAGATTCCAATTGATTTGTCGGAAGTGTTCTTTATTGCAACGGCAAACAGTCTTTCTTCGATTCCAAGACCATTGTTAGATCGTATGGAAATTATAGAAGTATCCAGCTATACAGAAAATGAAAAATTTCATATAGCGAAAGAGCACTTACTTCCAAAGCAGATTAAGGTTAATGGTTTGAATGGAGAACAGATAAAATTTAGTGATTCTTCCATTCGAAAAATGATTAATGGATATACCAAGGAAGCTGGAGTACGTAGTTTGGAGCGCAAATTAGGCGAAGTATGTCGAAAAGCTGCCAAAGAATATATTGATAAGAATTATAAAATGGTTCATGTAAATGAAAAGAATCTTGCGAAATATTTAGGAAAAGTGAAATATGAATTCGAAATGGCGAATCGCCAGCCAGATGTAGGAATTGTAAGAGGACTTGCGTGGACGAATGTTGGTGGAGATACGTTACAAATTGAAGTCAATGTGATGCCAGGTAAAGGGGAACTGAAGCTTACAGGACAGTTGGGTGATGTAATGAAAGAATCGGCGTTAGCCGGACTTACTTATATTCGTTCCTTGAGTGGAGAATATCAGATTCCAAGAGAATACTTCCAAGAGAATGATATTCATGTTCACATTCCGGAAGGTGCTGTACCAAAAGACGGTCCTTCAGCAGGAGTTACCATGGCTACCGCAATTTTGTCTGCGATCACAGAGAGAAAAGTGCGGGCAGATCTTGCAATGACAGGAGAAATTACGTTACGTGGACGAGTACTTCCAATTGGAGGACTCAAAGAAAAAATATTAGCAGCGAAGAATGCCCAAATCCGGACAGTTTGTGTCCCTAAGAAGAATGAAGCTGATATCCGTGAATTATCCGATGAGATTACAAAAGGGGTAGAAATTCTTTATGCAGAAAGTTTGAAGGATGTTTTAAGTGTAGCATTTTTAGACGAAGCTGCTCATTAATGAGGAGAAATATGGTAATTAAGAACGTTAATTTAGAAATTGTATGTGGAATTACAAGTACCATTCCACAAAATCTACTTCCAGAGATTGCTTTTGCTGGAAAGTCAAATGTTGGAAAATCTTCATTAATCAATGCTTTGATGAATCGAAAATCTCTTGCTAGAACATCAGCACAACCAGGAAAGACGCAGACCATTAATTTTTATAATATTAATGAAGTGATGTATCTGGTGGATTTACCAGGTTATGGTTATGCAAAAGTTTCTGTATCCGAAAAAGTGAAGTGGGGTCATCTGATTGAACGATATCTCCATGAATCGCATCAATTAAAATGTGTATTTTTGCTGATTGACATTCGACATGATCCTTCAAAAAATGATCAGGAAATGTATGATTGGATCATTCATCAGGGATATAAACCGGTGATAATTGCAACAAAACTGGATAAAATTAATCGCAGTCAGATTCAAAAACAGGTCAAGGCTATTCGTGTTGGTCTCGGCGTAGAGGAAGGAACTGTTATTATTCCTTTTTCAGCATCAACCAAACAGGGACGAGAAGAAATCTGGGAATATATGGACACTATGATAGAAACAAAAGGCGATTCGGATCACTGAATCGCCTTTTTTACAAAGGGAGATTAGGGAGGAATTATGACCACAAAGGAAAAATATTTGAAAATTTGTTTGAATTTGTTAGTAGCAGCTGTTGTACTTTTTTTGATACTTTTTGCAGTACCTAAATTATTGGTATTTTTTATGCCGTTTGTAGTTGGCTGGATTATTGCAACGATAGCCAATCCATTGGTTCGCTTTTTTGAGAAGCGGTTAAAAATTGTTCGTAAACACGGAACGGCAATTGTGATTGTGCTGGTATTGGCGGTCATAGTGTTGATATCCTATGGAGTAATTGGAAAGATTGTAACAGAAGCAATGGAGTTTGTGAAAGATTTTCCAACTTATGTGGAATCGATAAAAGCTGATTATACTGAGATTTCTGACAACATGAATGAATTAATCGATAAACTACCAAAAGGAATTAGCAAGCAGGTCGATTCTTTTACGGATGGATTAGGAGATATTGGAGCGAAATTGGTAAAAGGTATTAGTGCACCAACTTTCGGAGCTTTAGGACAGGCTGCGTCTCATGTGCCATCCATTCTGATTGGTATTATTTTTGGATTTTTGGCATCCTATTTCTTCATTGCAGACCGAGAACTCATTTATGGCTGGATTGGAAAACATATTCCGGAAGCGACAAAAGAAAAGGGAATACGTGCTTTTGGCGAAGTGAAAAGTGTTGTTGGTGGCTATTTCAAAGCACAGTTTAAAATTATGTTTGTGGTCTATATCATCGTAACGATCGGATTGTTTATTTTACATGTGCCATTTGCTTTATTAGCTGGATTAGGCATTGCATTTTTAGATATGTTACCATTTTTTGGCACTGGTACAGTTCTTTGCCCATGGGCACTGCTGAAATTTTTGGCTGGAGATCACAAGATGGCTATTGGATTATTGATTATTTATGCGGTCTCTCAGCTGGTAAGACAGCTCATTCAGCCTAAATTACTCGGTGATTCCATTGGATTAAATCCTTTTGCTACTTTATTTTTTATGTATATTGGGTATCAGTGGGGCAGTGTTTTGGGAATGATCGTTGCAGTTCCGATTGCAATGATTATCATTAATTTGTCCAAAGCAGGTGTCTTTGACAATTTTATTTATACCATTCGATTGTTGGTTGATGATATCAATACAAGGAGAAAATATGATAAGTAAATTGGGACGATTGATTGCGGATACAAGAAGTCTTTCTTTGGCAGGTATGTGCAAAAACGCTGGTAAAACAACAGTGTTCAATCGTATGATTCGGGAGTTAAATTACACAGAGATGGTATTAGGACTGACTTCTATTGGACGTGATGGAGAAGCTACGGATATCGTAACTGGAACTCATAAACCTGGAATTTTTGTTCAAGAGGGGACTATCATTGGAACTGCTGCTGGCTTGCTGCAGTACTGTGACATTACAAAAGAAATTGTTGGGAAAAGTGGAATTCAAACTCCGATGGGGGAAGTTATTTTGATTCGTGCCAGAAGCGATGGGTTTGTTCAGTTGGCAGGACCATCTATGAACAATCAATTGATCGAACTTTCCAGACAGTTTAAAGAACTTGGTGTGGATAAAGTGATGATTGATGGAGCGATTAGCAGGAAAAGCCTATGCTCTACAAAAGTTGCGGAGACGGTTATCTTATCCACTGGAGCGAGTTTACATAAGAGTATGGATCTAGTGATTCGAGAAACCCAATATGTTGCTTCGATTCTCGACTTGCCAGCTCAGGACTTACCTTTACATGAAGAACTGCTAAATCCAGATCCGATGAAAATGAACGTGGTGCAGTTATATGATACAGATAAAGAAGTGATACAATTACACCCGTCTGATCAGGGGGTATTACAGCTGCATGAAATATTGCGTCATAAATCCTATCATCATTGGAACTATTGTTATATGACAGGAGCATTAACGGATGCAAGGTTGAAGCCGCTGCTGATGTCGAATCTGAATCTAAAGGGCAGACAGATTGTTGTGGAAGATAGTAGTAAGATCTTACTGTCAAGAGATTGCTATGATAAAATGATAAAAAAAGGATGTTCTTTAGCAGTAAGCGAAGAAACAAAGCTTTTAGGAATCACAATTAATCCATTTTCTGCATATGGTCATCATTTTCAAAAAGATGAGTTTTTGGACAAAATGCAGTGCGCGGTTAGACAACCGGTATGGAATGTATTGGAGGAAGAGTAGTGGAAAGATTGAATTTCACCATGCGTCAAACTATAGGATTCCAGTTTTTGATGGATCAAATGACAGCAAATACTGTTTACGGATCGGATCAAATTAAGCAGGTTAATCCATTTGGACGCAAAGAGAAAGATCAATTAAGAGTGGAGTATGAGGAAATAGAATGTCTGATTGCTGCAATTGATCGTAATGATATGGAATTGTCCAAAATTGAATTGATTCTGATGTTTATCAAAGAAATCAGAGGATCCATTCGGAATCTACAGGAAATGTCGTTGAATGACATTGAGTTATTCGAAATTAAGAATTTTTTGATTCAGATAGAAAAAATAGTTCCACTTTTTGAAGAGTGGAATCAGCAATTGGGATTAAAAACTGTTTGGTTTCAGGATGTAAGTGTTGCATTGAATCTTTTGGATCCGGAGGAAAAAAGAATACCTTCTTTTTACATCAGCGATCGCTATTCGGATTCCTTAAAAGAAGTTAGAGAGCAAAAAAAGAAGATGGAAGTGGCCTTGAGACAGGAATTGTCGGAGGAAAAAAGGCAGGAATATGTGAAAAGTCGAATGAATGCTGTGGCTACGGAAGCAGAGTTGGAACAGGAAATAAGAGGACAGTTATCGAATCAATTACGACCATTTTTGCCACTGATGCAGGAATTGACAAATATGGTTGGGCGTCTGGATTTCTTGATTCAAAAGGCGAGAGTAGCATTGAAATTTGGCGGTACGAAGCCTCTGCTTACAAATGAATCCATCGAGCTAATCAAAGTGATACATCCAGAATTGGATCTGATTTTGAAAGAGAAGGATAAACGTTTCACCCCGATAACGATTCAAATGGATCAAGGTGTTACAGTGTTAACTGGTGCAAATATGGGAGGAAAAAGTGTTGCACTTAGAACGATTTTCCTGAATTTGTATCTGGCTCAGTGTGGATTTTATCCATATGGAGAACAGGTTTGTTTCCCGGTTTTTGACTATATGACATTTATTGCAGAAGAATATCAGTCTATGAAGGATGGTCTATCTAGTTTTGGAGGAGAGATTATCGCGTTAAAAGAAGCGTTGGGAATGAGTGATCGTGGATTTGGATTTTTAATGATGGACGAACTTGCAAGAGGAACCAATCCAGATGAAGGAGCAGCAATTGTCCGGGCAGTTGTAAAATTCTGCAATCCGAAGAAGCAGTTGACGTTACTTGCTACCCATTATGATCATGTAGCAGAACATGGGAACGCTCATTATCAGGTTTATGGCCTGAAGAATATGGATATGGACAAGATCAAACAGCAAATTGCATTAGAGAAAGATCAAAATCGAATCTCGTTTATTTCAAAATGTATGAATTATGGAATTTATAAAGTGACACAAGTTCAGGACTGTCCCAAGGATGCCTTCCGTGTTTGTAAACTTTTAGGGTTGCAGGAAGACGTGATTTCTTATATGGAACAGGATTAGATTTAAAATAAAAGAAGAGGGTCGCATCATTGATGTGATCCCCTTCTTTGTATAGTTAGTAAATAAATTCATGAAATCGTTTAGGCGTTCTTTTCCTCATGAACTTTGTCTGCAGTCCAGATACGAGGAGCAATTATGAGAGCAATTACTAATAAAACAACGGATACGGACAATGTAATAGCAGTGCTTACACCAAAGCCAAGCTTTGCAGTAAATCCAGCTACGATGTAGCCGAAGAAACAGCAAATGGCAACAGTAGAAGCATAAGGAATCTGAGTTGCTACGTGCTTTAGATGCGGACACCGTGCACCTGCGGAAGATAGGATGGTTGTATCGGAAATTGGAGAACAGTGATCGCCAAATACGGAACCAGCTAATGTAGCAGATAAACAAGTAATCATAAGTTCTGGTGCGGTTTTTTCGCAAATTGCTAATACGATTGGAATTAAGATTCCAAAAGTACCCCAGGATGTTCCAGTTGCAAAAGATAATACACATGCAATCAAGAAGATCACAGGAGCAAGAATCTGAACTGGGATATTAGAGGTTTGAACAACGTGTGCCACATAATCTCCAGTTTGTAAAAGCTCACGACAAACTGCACTAATCGTCCATGCAAGAGTTAAGATAACGCATGCTGGTGCCATGCTGGATACACCAGGTGTAATACTTTCAAAGAATTCTCTGAAATTCAAAACTCTACGAAGCAGGTAGTAAATAAAAGTAAAGATAATAGCTCCAAAAGATGCGAGTGCTAAAGCTGGTCCTGCAGAAGTATTACCAAATGCTTCAAACAATGACAGGCCTTTACCATTAAAGTATCCACCAACGAAAAGCATGGATAGGATGGAGAGAATGATAAGTACGGCGATTGGAACAACCAAATCGGATACTCTTCCTTTGCGGTCCATCTTAGTTACTTTTTCAAATTGTTCTTCTGCGGAAGTATCGTCGGTAGAAGAAATGATGCCTTCAGCTGCTAATTTCTGTGCCTTTGCCATCGGACCAAAGTCTGCATTCTTTCTAACACCAATATAAATAACCATAATTAGGGTAAGAATTGCGTAAAGATTCATTGGAATAGAACGAATAAAGGCTTCCATACCGGAAATATCACCATCTTTTGGGTAATAGGAAATAACGGAAGCGGCCCAGGAAGAAATTGGAGCAATAATACATACTGGTGCAGCGGTTGCATCGATAATGTATGCCAGCTTTTCTCTTGACATTTTAAATTTATCCGTTACAGGACGCATAACTGTTCCAACAGTTAGGCAGTTAAAATAATCATCAATGAAAATTAAAATACCTAAAATACTGGTAGCTAAAGAAGCAGTCTGCTGATTCTTTAGTTTACGTGCTGCCCATTCACCGTAAGCTCTTGAGCCGCCTGCTTTGGTAACCAGTGAAACCAGGATACCCAAGAAACATAAAAATAAGATCATACTGGCATTTGCACCAAAATTATCTGTCATAACAGTAACTGCAGTGCTGAAAACACCTGTGACACCTAGGTGCGCCAGAGCGGAATAGATAACCGTTCCAGACAAAATACCAAGGATTAATGAAAAAACAACTTCCTTTGTGATGAGTGCGAGGACAATTGCTACGAGTGGTGGTACCAAGGACCAGATACCTGCATTTAGACCTTCCATATAATGAGTTCCTCCTTAAATTAATTATGATGTGAAAATAGTAGCACAAAATTAATTCACAAAATAGACATAATTATTAATGAAATAAAAAGTGTTTTGTATGCAAAATGACGGAAAGCGGATAGCGATATAATGAATAGACAGAAGATGAGGAAAAACAAGGAAGTAATACAGTCAATAA
>JAGOGN010000006.1 GCA_017996675.1 Lachnospiraceae bacterium
GTTGGGACGATGGGTGAATATGGCTTATTTATCACTGAAGTAGATGGAGAAAAGGCAGATGACAGTAAACAGCAGTGGTGGTGTATTACAAAGAAAAAGGAACAGGTAAATACCGCTGCAGACAAGACTCCGATTCAGAACAAAGATCAGTTTGAACTCACAATGAAAGAGGGTTACTAAAGATTGAAAGTCAAAGAGCTGGTAATTTTTTCCTTTCTGATTGCTATTATGTTTGTAGGACAGGTTGCGTTGGCAGCAATACCAAATGTGGAAATCGTGTCGCTTCTAGTGGTGATCTATACAAAAGTCTTTCGCAAAAAGGTCTTTTTTATCATTTATGGATTTGTATTATTAGAAGGCCTAATGTATGGATTTGGAATCTGGTGGATGATGTACCTTTATATATGGAGTATATTGGCGATTGTGGTACTATGTTTCCGTAAGCAGAATTCTGCAGTTTGGTGGGCGATTATCGCGGGAATATTTGGATTTGTATTTGGTGCATTGTGTTCAATTCCTTATTTTTTTATTAGTGGAATACATGGAGCGATGGCATATTGGATTTCTGGTATCCCATTTGACTTAATTCATGGTGTCAGCAATAGTATTGTGGTTTTTGTGTTATATAAACCGCTATATGGATTATTAGACCAGTTAACAAGAAATCAAATCCGTCTAGAAGAATAGGCGGATTTTTCTTGGGAAATTGACAAAAATAAAAGAATTGTGTTATCGTAGATGATATAGAAAGAGGGTATCGTATGGCGATGAAAAGATTAAAAGACTTAATTCCAAAAGCAGATCATAGAAATGCAAAAATTGTTGTGTCTATCGTAGCGATTTTCATTATAGCAGTAGGAATTTTTTCGGTATATCGCGTTGCCAATATTTTTGACTTTACGAAATCGCTCAATGATGTGGCTTATACCTATCAAGATCATCCAGTTTTGCTAAAAGAAGTTGCCTATTATATTATGATTGAAGAAGAAACCGTGAATGAAACAGCTTTGGAATATGATGAAGAGAATCCAAAAGCATATTGGAATCTTCATATTAGCCAGACTTTTGTTTCGGAAGAAGCTGCGAAAACAGCCCGGGAATACTCGATACGTGATCAGCTATACTCGATCGAAGCAAGAAAAGCTGGAATCAAGTTGGAAAAAGATGAAATTTCCGAAATCCAAATGAAGGCAGAGACGATTTCAGAGGATATGACATCAAAACAACAAAAGGTGTTACAGCTAACTCAGAAGCAAATAGAGACCGCGCTGACGCAAAAAGCATTATCAGATCACTATGTGATTGCACTTTCCGAAAAGAATCATTTGGACAAAGAGGAGAAAGTTCTTTCTGCATATTATGGGATTAATTCTAAATTCTTTAAAGATTTAAAGCAAAAATATCAGGTTCAAATAAATAAAAAAATGTGGAAGCAAATTTCACTAGGGGATATTTCGATTAATTAAAAAAAAATCTTGTGAAGAGAAAGTTTCTATGCTATAATGAATTTTGTTCGCGGGTGTGGCGGAATTGGCAGACGCGCCAGATTTAGGTTCTTGTGCGTGGCTCGCAAAAATTAGCGGATATGGCGGAATTGGCAGACGCGATAGATTTAGGTTCTATTGTCAACAGACGTGCAGGTTCAAGTCCTGTTATCCGCAGTATTTAAGAGGTAAGACGAAGATCTTCTTATAGGAGATAATCGTCTTATTTTTTTACGATTTTCTTTATAATCTATGAAAAACAAAATTCTATATTTTTGGTAGTTCTACCAAAAGTTCTACCAAATTCTTATCTTTTATTTCCTCGCAGAAAGTGAGGGATAAATCATGGCAGATAAAGCCATCAATTTCACAATTACACCAAATGAATTATTGGCACTAAAAGAATATGGTGGTCAGCGTCTGTCTACTGGAGACAAAATTGTTTACCAAGTTCTTTGCAGTCATTTATATGGAAAGAAATTCTGCTATCCAAGCATTAAGACTATTGCAGAGGAAGCGGGGCTTGCTGACCGTTCTGTCAGACGTTCTTTAGTTCGTTTGGAAGAAGCTGGTCTAATCAAGACATTTGAACGAGTGGAGAACGGTGTTCAGAAAAGCAATAAATACTTTGTGAAGAGTATTCTTACACAGGCTAAAACAGAAACATCAAATCTGAGTTCTAAGACTTCTCAGAACAATTTGTCCGAGCAGAAAATGTCAGGGGTGACAAATTGTCCTACGAAGAATAAGAAAACATACAAACCTTGTATATACTCTACTAATTCTACTTCAGAGAAAAAGGTGGAATCTGTAGAGCATACAAACAAGGATGTTCGTTTTGAGATTATTGAATCTGACAAGAGTTATCAAATGACCATTGATCAGGATATCTATGCCTTGGTAAAGAAATATTACTTTACGATTCTTCGAACAAAGAAAGACGAATATATGATTAATGGATTGAAGGTTAGTAAAGCACAGGTGACAGAGTGTTTGGAATCATTAACCTACAAAGAGATTCTATCTGTTGTTCAAAATGTAATGACCATGACAAGACGTAAGGGCTATGTGATCAAATCAGAGTTTGGATATTTCCTAAAGCTGTTTTGGAATATTAAGCATCCGTCTGAAAAAATGGTTTCAATTGTCAAAGAGGATGCGAAGCTTGGCAGAACCAAATTAGAAACACCAAGCACAAAGAATTCATTCAATAATTTCCATCAGCGAAATTATGACTTTGATGAATTAGAGAAGATGCTGCTTGGTGTGTCAGTTTAGTTGCCTGTCATTTCACATCACATACTTAAGAGCATAGGCGATATGTGATGTGGGATGGCAGGATACAAGGGAAGGCATCGCCTGGGAGTGTAACTTCCATTGAGATTAGGTAAGCCATCGGCAAAGGGCAACGCCCTATTGAGATGCCTGACGCTTGCGTCACCCGTAGGGCTGTACTTATCTGGAACAGATAAGTACGAGGGCACATACTTTTGATTATGTTGCAGGTGGAGGTTAAAAGTGTGAACAGGAAAATGTTACAGAAAAGGAGGCAAGAAAAATATGGGATATAATATCGGAATGCCATGCATGAAATTGAACAATGCTGGCAATACAAGTAAACATTGTGGTTCGTTTGGTGGAGTTGCAATGGAAGCGTTAGAAGAACGAAAAGGACGGGATCCAGATATCAACCCTGAATTATCATATTTAAATCAGTCCTTTGGATTTACAACTGCTAAGCAGCTATTAGCATATTCCGACGAACATGTGGTCAACTTGACCAGAAGTTTGCATGAGGAAGGAAAACGAGGTGTCAGACGAGATGCTGTGCGAATGATTGTGACTATCTTTAAGCCTCCTGGCGGTCTTATGGACGCATTAGAGGAAGAAGAACAAAAAGAACTACTCTCCGACTGTTTAGAGGAATTTACAGCCATTGTAGGAGCCGACCGCATAAAGGCGGCTTCCATTCATTTTGATGAACTCAGTCCACATATTCATGTGTTCTGGGAACCAATGACAGAGGACGGTAGGCTCTGTGCGAAAGAAGTGCTAAATCTAAAGATGTATCAGACCATCAACAAAGAGATGCCAAAGCGACTACGAGAACGTGGATGGGATATGATTGATGATTGCAATTGTTATGATGCAGAAAAAGAAGCACAGTTAAGCGCTAAAGAGCGTGAACAGCATTATAAGGAACGAGCTGCTAAGAATGGGCGAAGCTCTGCAAGATTTAAAGCAGAAGCATCTAGAGAACTTGTAGATTTGCAGGAACAGATGGATGAACTCTCTAAGAATAAGATGAAGATCTTGGATGAACCAGAAGTGAAGGAAGCCTTTGGTCAACTTGTTCATAAAGGTATCTTGGCAAAAACAAAGGTATTCTTATTAGAACATGTTTTGCCAAAAATCAATTCTCTAATTATGTATGATGTAATTGATGCCACATTGGAGTTTTTAGATAAAAAGGGGTTGCTCAAAGATAAGCACGAAGCGGTTAATGAATTATATGGTGCTGGAAAAGATGGTACTCATATTATTTCGGAAGAAGTACAGGAACGGTTAAAAGACGAAATTGAACATGATATGGTATGTGGTATGATGGAAGAACCTGAATTCGGGGTTCAGCGAGGACGACATGGACGGTTAAGATAAAATATGATACGATAGATTTACTGTTAAACTATCTTTGGATATTTTACATTTATCAAGGATTGGAAGGTACTATATGAAGAATTTAAGTAACAAACATAAAACTACGCTTCTATATGGAGTGCTCTTTGGATATGTTTTATCTTTTGTCTTTGAAGGACGAGTATATTTTCAAGCAACAAAATTATTATCATATGATACATCGAATCAGATGCTTATGGCTATGTTTTGTCACATGATAGGTCTATTAGCTACAGGAATATTAGTTAAGAGACGAAGAAGCACAAAACAAGTTATGTTTTTTACTATTCTAGCATGTATTATTTTAACTCCATTCTTTTTGTTCTCTAATATGCTTGTCGGGTATCTGATTATTGCTTTTACTTCTTTTTTGTCTGGAATGGCAGTGGCTTGTTGGGCTGATTATTATAAAGAATGCGTTCAACCAGAAGCACGTATGACAACCATTGCAAATTCGCTTATCATTGCGAACCTTCTAATGATACTTGCAGGGTTAATAGCGACCTATCTTTCAATATATGGCAGTTTTATTTTGATCTCATTATATTTAGTAGTCGCTTTATGTACATTAGTATCTTTTGATAATGAATATAGTTGTGCTGACATTTATGAATTACAGAAACTTAGCCACTCACAAATCCATACATTATGTTTGTTTTTTGCATTTGTTGTGGTTGCGACAATTGATTCAGGGCTTATGTATGGTGTGATTAATTTGAAATATGAAGTGTTTTCATATTTGACTAGTTGGTTTTGGGCTATACCATATATCATTGCCATACTTATTATGAAATCTTCATATGAAAAGAAAAAAGAATCATATTTTCTCTATATTGCTTTTTGCATGATTGGAATGGGTTTCATATTTAATCTGCTATTACCGTTTTCAGCAATTAGTTATATCGTCATAGATATATTCTTACTGGGTGCAGCAGGAATCATAGATTTGTTCTGGGCTTCAAAAGTGGGTGAAAGCTTTGAATATTTAAAAAATCCGGTAAGAGTATTAAGCGTAGGATGGGCGGCGAATGTATTTGGCGTTTTTATTGGAGGTATTCTTAGTAAAAAAGTAATTTCTTCAAAGTTCGATGATAAAGATTTAGTTATTATGGCATTAATTGTAATTGCTATATCACTTATCTTATTACCTGAGATGCTGAAACGCTTGTATCTATTGCTTGAGTCAACTAAATGCATTGATTCATATAAAGAGCAATCAGAAGTTCAAAAAAAGGAATTTGCGTGTTGTATTCCAAATTATGAGAATCTCACCAATCGTGAAAAAGAAATTTTACAACAAATTCTGCTAGGCAAAACTAATAAAGATATTAGCTTAGAATTATCAATTTCTGAAAATACAGTAAAAACTCATGTTAGAAATATATTATCAAAATATGGTGTGACTAATCGGGCTCAACTCATAAGCATCATCTGGCAAAAAGAACATTGATTGACATAGAATCATCCTTAGGGATGATGTAATTAAACCTCCATTTTTCTATACTTAGTATAGGTCTTTATCACTAGATAAAAGAAATATACAAGAAGAAAAGGAGGTCTTTTTATGCACAAAAAGTATTTTATTAAATTTACTTTGTTACTGGGGCTACTAGTGATAATCAGCGGATGTGGAAATCGTAAAAGTGTGGATGAACCAAATACTGAACAAAGCACTACGCAAGAAAGCGAAACTATTAGTGAAGAAACTACTACCGAAGATATTCCAACAGATTATGCGTATACTACTACAGTTTCTATAAATCCTCAGATAAAGTTATATTTAGATATTGAAAACTATATTTTAGGTGCTGAGTATTTGAACGACGATGCAAAAGATGCATATGCTGATTTAAAATTAAAAGGTTTAATACTGGAAGACGGTATGGAACAAATAGTAACAGCTGCGATTGAAAAACAGTATTTAAAAGAGGGAATGGACATATCAATTACAATTGATGATGTGACAAATCAAGATGTAGAAAAGGATAATCTACTATTTGGAATCAAAGATGATATAAGTCAATTATTAGATGATTCAAATGTAACTGCGACTATTGTTGTAAATAGTGATTCACAAGACAACGAACAAGCAGAAATACAAAATCAAAGCTCTGAACAAGAATCTACCATGTGCTCTCGTTGCGGAGGCTCTGGAGAATGTGTGGGATGCCATGGTGGAAAGGATAAATGCCCTGCATGCAACGGTACTGGATACGAAACATGTCCTATGTGTGATGAAAATGGATTAGATCATGGTCAAACATGTGCAACATGCGGTGGAACACATCACTACTTATGCACTCACTGTAAAGGAGTTGGAACAGCCATTGATTGCCCTGAATGCGGAGGAACTTTTAAGTGTCAAGCTTGTGGCGGTACTGGAATACAAAAATAAAACACGTTAAACAGAAAGAGAGGATACAAAAATGGTAAGAAAAAGAAAATGTATCATAGGAATATTATTAGTGTTGTGCATGGTTATTTTACAAGTTCCATTTGCCGTATCTGCACAAGGAACTAGATCAATTACAGTTACAAACAATGAATCACATGGATCAATTTCATATTCCACGAATGGAACTGGTGATGATGCAAATGGAACAATCACAATGGGACAGTCATTTACGATTCCCAATGATGCAACATCTATTGATATTGCAATTAATCCAGAAGAAGGATATCGTATAGATTCCGAAAGTGGCATTGAAATAGGCGGTTCAAAAACGAAAGTAAATAGTGAGAATCATATTATTTATAATCAGCTCGATGAATTGGATCAGACTACCTCAATTAATGTTCTTATTCAGTTTCAATCTGATAATGGTGGAGAACAAGGTGGAGATCAGCCAAATCCTGGACCTGGAGATGAATCTCAAAGTCCAATTTCTCTTTACCTTGTTTGGAACGGCGGAACACAAATGATTGACGTGAACACCATAGAAAATCCGGAAAATATATTTACAGTTCCAAGCGATTGCGATTTTGACTCAATGAATGTATATGCAATTAGCGAAGGACAGGTAGCAGGAACAAATGATTTATGCCTAAATAAAACAAATCAAGCGAATGATACAACACAAACAGTCCGAAGCTGGCATGTTACAGATTACTGGCAACCACCAATATTAGATGATGATGATCCAATGAATGATCACCCAATTACAAATTATAATGTTAATTGCTCCATCACTATAGTAAAACAGTCATCTAGACCTGTTTCAATAGATTTCCCAAATGGAGAGAAAAAGGCTGATGGATGGGAGTTTGGTAATGTTCAATTAACTGATTTAGCCAGTGCAACTACTAAGGAAAAAGCAGTTATCCTTGAAACATATTATGAAAACTCAACAATTGCAATTGTTGATCCTTTTGAAAATGGATTTCAATCAATTGAAACCGTGGACATACCTCAAAATGCCGTAACTATACAGGGAGCAGGCACGAACTCAGATCCGTTTTCAGCAACTATAAATTCTGATTTTTATGATACGGTTTTATTTAAGGTAACCTGTAACAATGGTGATGTAAGATATCTTAAAATAGTTCGAAAAGGGATTGAAATACATCTATACACAAATAATTCTGGAGACACGGGGTATTTATCAGATACACTTCATGGTACACAACCAGGATGCCCGATTGATTGGTCGGATGGTACTACAACGAAAATAATAGCAACCTATTATTATGATATGTCAAAAACTAGTACTGACTTTGATATGATAGCTACAATTAAACACCAAGATGGAACAATAGAAATGAAGGTAATAGCTGGAATACAAGGGGAAGAGACATTATGCGTAGGAAATGGAACAAAAGGGGGCGATTACTTGATTTGGTCAGGTAATCCAGCAAATAAACCTTTATCAGTATCTGTAACTGCGGTTGCAACTGGCTCATTTTCTGGAAAAGTAACGCAATTTACTGGAGCTAGTTTTGGATCAGGCGCAGGTGTTTCGTGGAAAGCAGACAATGAATAGGAGGTTCCTTGATGAATAAGAATTATAAGATAAGATTTTTTTTGACTATGTTATTAATGATATGCACGCTTGTAATCCCTGTTCAAAGTGTGATGGCTGCTAATGTTCTTTCTGTAAGTGGAAAATTAAAGGACAATATGTTGACAGTATCAGGGACAACAGATGCATCAGTTATTGCAGCTGTGATTTGTGTTTATAATAGTGACGAATCTGAATTATTAGCGATGGAAAGTGTTTCTGTTTCCAATGGAACATATAGTAATGAATTTTCAAACAGAACGTTTTCAGGAGATACTTATATCGTTAAAGTAGCTGATTATGATGGTGGAACATATAACACTATAACTGTTAAAAAAGAAAATGATGCAGCAAATATAGATAACCCACAGAACACAACAGATGTTCCGCAAAAAACTACTGTTGATACAAGTACTGGGACTAAATCACCCGAGACTGGCGATACATCATATGCTATTGATTGGTGTATATTATTGCTGCTTAGCGGTTCCTTATTGATTATTATAGGCTCATTAAATAATAAGAAAATAACAAAAGTTTTATAGTAAAAATGCCATCAAAGAAATGAAACATGCTTCTTTGGTGGCATTCATTTATTCTTCTATTCCAGGAATATTAACTAATTCCTGTAGTTTCTTTTGGAGCACTGCTTTATCAGGCAGTTTTAACTGATATTCTGATACTAGCATCGGTGACATTGTTCTGCTCATGGAGTATTCAACAACTTCGTCATTTTTTGAAGCGCATAGGAGCAAGCCAACACTTGGATTTTCATCGGACTTTTTCACTTGACGATCAAGCGCTTCAAGATAGAAATCTAATTGAGATACATATCCAGGTTTGAATTTCCCGACTTTTAATTCAATGGCAACAAGACATTTTAAATCTCTATGATAAAATACAAGATCTGAATAAAAATCATCACCACCAACTTGTAAACGATATTCTTCCCCGACAAAAGTAAAGTCTCTTCCCAATTCTAATATGAATTGTTTCATATTCTCTACTAACGCTTTTCGCAAATCATTTTCATGAAATTTATCTGGAAGATCCAAAAACTCAATGACATACGAATCTAAAAATGGAATTTGTGATTTGTTTGATATTGGTTCAGGCAAAAGTTTTTCTTTAGATAGCATATATCGTTCATAATATCCACTATCGATTTGGCGTTGCAATTCTCTTGCAGAATAGGATTCTTTGACGCAAAGTGTAATATAAAAATGTCTCTCTTCAATTGTTTTCGATTTGGATAGAATGGCAAGATGATTACTCCAACTAATTTGTGTCAACACTGTTGTCACAAATTCATCATCCTTATATATTTCATAAAACTGTTTCATTCTATATAAACCTCTACGATTAAATCCTTTGATTCCGGGAAATTGATTTTGAATATATTCAGACATTGAATCTATATAGGAATCTCCAAAAGAAGCAGCTTTTGATTCGTTAGAGAGCAATTCACCTACTGCCCAATACATTTTTATCATTTCTTCATTTACTTTTTTGAGCGCATTACTTTTCGATGTTTCAATAATATCTGTAACCCTTGAAAAAGATAATTTCATTTCATCAGACATAATAAAGGTTCCTTTCTGATTTGTGACAACAGTGTTGACACAAATTATATTTACTTAATTTTCTTGAACAGTTCCGATTGTTTTAATTTCTTCTTCTCTCATAGGATCCGTATACATGTTCATAATCATTGCTAGTTGTGTAAAGAGTTGTTTGCGTCCTTCTTCATTCAAAGAATAGAATCCTGTAAGCAATTGATCAATCTTATCTAAGTCATCTTTTCCAATCATTTGCATTAGTGGTGTCATGCGATATTTGATATAACGCGAAACTCTTCCGTCATCAAGCCATCCGTCAAGTCCAGATGGCAAGCTTGGCATTACTTCCCCTTCATCATATGGATTTTGTTTACAAAATTCAGATATATCTACATTTAGCACATTTGCAAAGCGCAATGCAAAATCAAATCGTATAGAGGAATCTCTTTTAATAATTGAATAAATTGTTTGTGAGCTGACTTCCGTTCTTCTTGAAAATTCCATCACGGACATACCACGTTCATCAAGTACCTCTTTTAATCTTTTCCCATATCCCATCAATCAATCCTCCTATTATTGTTCTCTTTTATGCAATAAATTATATCATATGCATAAAAATTATGCAATTAGATAATAAATTATTCTATTGCATAAAAAATACTTGACATATTATTCATAAAGATATATTATTACACTATAATTATTCAAATGCATAAAACAAGGAGGTGAAGTCAATGTTAAATGAATATCCAGATGTAATGAGTGTGGAACAGGTTGCAGAAGCATTAAATGTTTGCAGACCATGTGTTTACAATCTCATCAAAGATTCAGAGATACTTGCCAGACGAATTGGTAAGGTATACAGAATCCCAAAACAGAGTGTTATTACATTTATTTGTGGTGACGAGAAGAAAGGAGCATAAGATTGGGACTAACAGAAAAGAAAGGTATCTACTATGCAGTCACAAAGTATAAGGGATCAGATGGTAAATGGAAAACAAAATTTATTTCCACAAAGATTAAGGTAAGTGATCATCGCAAAAAGGAAGCAAAGGAAATCGCAGCTAAGCTGATTGCAGATTTCAATTCTTCTTTATGCGGTGACCACAGCCAGCTTACCATCAGTGAGTATTCGGAGATATGGTTTGAACATATGAAACCAATCATTCGATCTAACACGATGGATTCATACAAACGTGATATGAATCGGCATGTAATACCACTATTAGGGAAAAAGAAAATAAACCAGTTGCATCAGAAGGATGTAGAAAATTTTATTCATCAGGAAATTCGTATCTGCGATGAACGTGCAAAGGCACAGGCGATTATCAGGGCTGATGCAGAAGCAAAAGGGGAAATACCGAAATTTGCAGCACAGTTCTCCCCATTCTACAAATCCATTAAGAAGCATGTAAATGTATTAAGCGAGATGCTTAATTATGCAGTATCTGTGGATGATGTGCAGTATAATGTTGCAGATAAAATTGATAAGTCCATTTTCCGCAAATTGGCGGGGGATAAATTCAGAGGTTCAGCTTATACAATGGAAGAAACCGCAGAATTGCAGAGACTTGTTATGGGTACGGAGATTGAAGTTCCAGTTATGTTGGCTCTTATGCTTGCATTAAGACGATCAGAAGTGATTGGCCTTAGATGGTCAGCAATTGATTTTGAGGATAATATTGTTCATATCAATCACACATGCATCATTGAGGATAATAAACCAAAGTATGTTGATTTGACAAAGAATAGTTCCTCAAGAACAGATATGTATTTAGCGGAGAATGTAAAGGCGTATCTTCTATCAGTGAGAATGCATCAGGAAGAGGATAAGAAGTTATTTGGAAAAGGATATAAGGACAGTGATTATATCTGTAGATATGCAGATGGTACCTTAATGAAACCGAATTACGTATCACATAACTTTAAACGTTTCTTAGAGAGAAATCATCTTAGGGCAATTCGATTCCATGACTTACGCCATACAGCAGGTAGTACAATTTTAAATCAGACTGGGGATTTAAAGCTTACTTCGGAATATTTAAGACATTCATCAATTCAGGTAACTGGGGATATCTACTCGCACGTAGATATGGGAAGAAAGAAAGCAGCTGCAGATATCTTAGCAGCCAATATTGTAACTAATAATGAGAGCAACTTTTAGTAGAACTGGAAAAAGTTCTACCAAAGTTCTACCAAAAGTGCTCCAAGAACAATCCGAGAAAATAAAAGGAAAGACAATTAAATATAGAAAGAAATGCTCATACAGCCTGTAAATACAAGGGGTTAGATGAGATTAAAATATCATAGACTACAAGAGGTTTTCTACCATGCATAATCTTTAGGTTCTGGTGGGAGACCGTGCAGGTTCAAGTCCTGTCACCCGCATAATTTTTTAATCTAGGATATATAAAGAAAATAGAGCTGAAGCCTTTTAAATCAAAGGGTTTCGGCTCTGTTTTTTATTTGTTCATGATTTTGAAATAAATTTTAACAAACTGTGAATTTTCTGTTGACAAATAAAGACGGAGCAACTATAATAACCTTAGTAGATAACTTAACTATCTCATTTGAACTTGCTAATTTACGTTTTTCCCTTTATATATCCTAGAGATAAGAAATCCGATTTCGGATTTCTTATTTTTGTTGTAGTAAAAAAACAACCAGCGTAGCAGTGTATAACTGTCGCTGGTTGTTTGCGTGATACTATCTTTCAGGTTGTACAAAAGTTAATTTCGAAACCTGAACTCCATTTGCATCCAACAGTTCTAATAACTTTGTACACTGGTCATTGATATGTAAATCTACATTGAGGTTTACCGTGTAGTTATCCGAGAATGTAGAGGTATTGATGGAGTATTCATTAAAGTAGCTGTTTTGATCCTGAAAACTGGTTTGATCATTTGGGGCATAAGAATAATTTAGTGAAATAACAGTGGAATAGTAATGGGACTTTTCTTCGTCTGTTAACTGGGTTGGAAAGGCTTGAATGTGCCCAACTTTTATTTCATCTAGATAAGCCTCAAGTATTGGTAAGATTAAATCCGCATCCAGCGTCTGATTCAGAGAAGGCGGTACAGCCCCGGCTGGTTTCTCACCTGTTTTTTCGTCATAGTATTCTGGTGTATAGACAGATAAATTTAGCGGACTGAGATGTTCTTTCTTGTCCATTCCTAGCAAGTTGATAATGCGGTCAAAGTCGTTAAATAATTCGCTCGTAAGAGAACTGATTGAATTTGAATCGGCAATATCTGCTTTCGATACGCGGAAAGGATAAACACGTTTTAGTTCATGGCCATTTTTTAAGTGATAAGTGAGGGATATGGTTTGAATATCATCCGTTGCTATATCAACCGGTGAATTTTTCTTGGCCAAAAGTTGCTTTTGAAGTTCTCGAGTAAATTTTATTTCTTTTTGCGAGGTGCACTGCGTTTTATAAAAATAATCGAGATCCACATATTTAATGCTGTCCGTTGTAGGGATTTTGGATTCTAAATTTAAAATATCATAACGAATACAACAGAGTGCAATGATTACAAAAGCGGTGAAGAAGAAAGATTCCATGACTTTTTTCTTGTTAAAGATGCGGAATCTTTTTTTGATAATCATTTCTACAGCATAAAAACAGATAAATGAAAAGGCAAAAACAAAGATAAACACTACTCGAAAGTGAGATTCATTTAAGTAGACATCAGAGTTAAAAAAGAAACTGGTGAAAAACTCTGTTAGTAATCCAATCATGCAAAGAGATGCCAACCATAAAAAGAATGGTCTCATCATCTTATAGGATAGCACGTCACCTACACATTCGATTTTACGGTACTTATATAACAGGAAAGCAACAATGATAATGAGAATAGTTGCAATTGCATAGGGAATATAAAAACCAGTGGAAGAAACTTCAATTTCCATCGAATGAAGTGGCAAATCAATTGGACTGAACGTGTGATAACCTGTTAAATGAAACAAAGGAGAAAGCAACGAATCTTTTCCGGAATAAGCGCTCTCCTGGGTGGTTACACCATAAAGCAGCAAATGTCCAAGTCCCAATACGAGAAATTTCACTCCAACATACAAAAGGTTGAATATAATATAAAGTGCTGCTGGCCAAAAGAAATTACCCGAAAACATACAAAACATGACCATTGTGCTATAAAGCAGAATCGTGACAAAAAAGCAGGAAAGAATCCACGGATGAAGATTGTCAGTATAGGCTGGATTGATTCCCAAAGTTACCAGAGTAGTCAGCAGGTAATTAATGAGCTGCGGAACGAGAAGATAAGTTAAACCGCTTACATAGTTTGTTAGAAACAAGCCTTCTCTTGCGATTGGAAGTGCATGAATGGCATGTGCAGAACGAGCATTAAACTGGTAAGAAAAAACAGCCATCGCACTGAGTACAATAAAAATGGATAAAATAATTGGTGAAGCACAAATATTCATAACGGTAGAAAGTCCGTATAAAAAATCACGCTTATCTACAAATGAATGATTGGAATTACTCATAAACAATGAGAAAGGGCCAGTGAAAACAAGTAAAAAAAGGTATCCCGTCCAGATCGGCCAATGTCTTCCGATGTTATTTTTAAATATAGTGAAATTAAAGTAAGATTTCTTTGATGCCATAGTTTTCACCTCCCAGCTCATAAATAAAGATTTCTTCTAGCGTTAAAGGAAGCATATCGATAAATAAAGGATTCAATGCTTTGATTTGTTCAATTACTTCCTTTTGATTTCCTTTGATAATTAGGCTTAAAACACGGCCGTTTTGAGAAGAATGCAGTACATTTGGTATCGAGTTAAGATTAGGAATAATTCCTTCAAACGCGACCTGAACTTTGATGGTATTATCTTGTAATTCTTCCAGTGAACGTTCTAGAATAACGACACCTTCGTTCATAATACCTACATGATCACAGACATCTTCTAATTCCCTTAAATTATGGGAAGAAACTAAAACAGTAGTATTTCGGTCTGCAACGTCTTTCATAAGGATGCTCCAGATTTGTTTACGCATAACTGGATCCAGTCCGTCTACTGGTTCATCTAGAATTAAAATGTCAGGTTGGCAACTAATGGATAACCAGAAAGCTACCTGTTTTTGCATACCTTTTGAGAGGGAACGAATATTTCGTTTCACATCTATTTTTGGAAAATATTCCGCGAGTTTGTGGAATAGGGTATTGTCAAAATTCTTATAGATTCCTCTGTAGAAATTTCTCATATCCAGTGTATTTGCCTGTGGAAAATAAAAAATATCATCAGGAATATAGGCTATTCGCATCTTGACGGATGGATTTTCATAAACTGGTTCGCCTGCAATGAGAATGGAACCTGCGTCTTCCTTATAGATGCCTGCAAGGTGACGAATGATGGTACTCTTTCCAGCACCATTAGGTCCAACTAAACCATAGATTGAACCAGGAGAAACATGTAAAGAAGCTCCCTTTAGTGCAGGAAAGCCGTCGAAATGTTTGATGATGTGTTCTGCTTTAATCAATGGAAGTGCCTCCTTTTAGTTGAATTTGTATAAATTGAAGGATCTCGTCTGCACTCATTCCCAAATATAGTAATTCTTTTATAATAGGGGTGATTTGCTGGAGTAGTTCTGTTAAGCGAGGGTTTTTAGTGGCGTCTGCAGGAGAAGCAAAGGTGCCTTTCCCAACAACAGAATATACATATCCTTCGGTTTCTAAATCTTTGTAGGCCCGCTGTATGGTATTTGGATTAATGGACAAAGAGGTTGCCATTTCTCTTACAGAGGGTAATTTTTCGTCAGGTTCGATGATGTTTTGGACGATTCTGGTTCGAATCGCATCCTTAAGCTGTTCGTAAATGGGTCTGGTATCCCGATAGTTTATCGCAATCATATAGAAACTCCTTTCTACTAAGTGTACTAATTGTATTAATACACTTAGTATAGCAAAAAGGAGTCAGATGTCAAGAAAAAGGTTCGATATAGTATCGAACCTTTCCATTATTTAACGATATTCACCCATATAGAAGAGGGCAAGGGTACCAGGACCCGAGTGTGTTCCAATGGTAGGACCGACTGGATTGATTAAAAAAGAATCAAAGCCAAATCGTTCTTTAATAAGTGTAGCAACATATTCGGCATCGTCCATACAGTCGCCGTGACTGATGAAAATAATATCATTCAAATCTCTAAATTTACCCATTTGCTTTTCCATGGCATTAACGAGTTCAATCAGAGACTTCTTTCGTCCGCGAACTTTACTTAGAGGGATTAGGTGTCCTTCGTTATCTACATGAAGAAGAGGTTTGATATTAGCAAGCGTACCAATAACGGCAGCAGTTTTCGATACTCGGCCTCCACGATGCAAATGGTTTAGATCATCCACCGTAAAATTGTGAACTAAATTAAGTTTATGTGTTTCTAACCAGTCCACCAGCTGCTCAATGGTGTAACCCTGATTTTTTAACTGAACGGCTTTATGAACTAATAAGCCTTCGCCCAAAGAAGCACAAAGGGAATCAATAACATAAATTTTGTGGTCAGGGTCTTCGTTAGCAAGTTCTTCGGCAGCTATTCTTGCACTATTATAACTTCCGCTTAATCCGGAAGAAAAAGCGATGTGCAAAATATCACAGTCGTGTTCCGAAATCAACTTCTCAAAGACGGCACGTGCACCATCAGGATTTACCTGGGAAGTGGTAGGCATAGAGCCTGCGCGCATTTTATCATAAAATTCGTGGACGTCAAGTTGATTGTCGCCTTCGTAGGTTACATCTTCTATGGTATAAGAAAGAAACATTAAGCCAATTTGATGTTCTGAATAATATGAGTTCGGTAGATCACAGGTGGAATCAGTAGTAATCAAATAATTTTTCATAGTATATTCCTCCAAGAATGATAATAATAATTATATCATACGACAGAAGATAAAACAATCATTCTACTTTTTGAGACCGTTGAGAAGTTCTAGAGAATGTGGTACAATGGATACGTAATCAGTCAATTAATTGAAAAAAAGGTGATGATATGGATAAATTCATACAATTAGACCAGGTAATAAAGACTTATCATTTGGGAGATCAGACGATTCATGCGGTGAATGGGATTCATATGGAAATTGCAAAGGGAGAGTTTGTTGTAATTGTAGGACCCTCAGGCGCAGGGAAGACAACGGTGCTAAACTTATTAGGTGGAATGGATCGAGCTACAAGCGGACAAATTCTTGTGGATGGAAGGGATATTGCTACGTTATCCAATAGAAACTTAATTGGATATCGAAGAAATGAAGTGGGATTCGTTTTTCAATTTTATAATTTGATACAGAATCTGACAGCACTGGAAAACGTGGAATTAGCGATGCAAATCAGCAATAATCCCATGAATCCGGAGGAAATATTAGAAGAAGTAGGACTTCTTGATCGAAAAAATAATTTTCCGGGGCAGCTTTCTGGAGGAGAACAACAAAGAGTAGCGATTGCGAGAGCGCTTGCGAAAAATCCGAAATTGTTATTATGTGACGAACCAACAGGCGCACTGGATTATGAAACGGGAAAGGCAATATTGAAACTTTTACAGGATACATGTCGGTCAAGAGAGATGACAGTAATCGTCATTACCCATAACCAGGCACTTACGCCAATGGGGGATTTGGTCATACACGTGCGAAATGGACAAGTTCAAATGGAGGAAAGAAACGCTCATCCGAAAAGTATAGATGAAATTGAATGGTAAGTGAAAAGGAGGCTCGTATGAAAACTGCGTTGTTAAAAGAATTTTTCAGAACCTTAAGACTTACCATCAATCGTTTTTTTGCCATAGCAATTATGGTAGGCTTAGGAGTGGCTTTTTTTGCTGGACTGAGAGCAACTCAGCCTGATATGGAACTTTCTGTGAATCGATGGTATGAGGAATCAAATTTTTACGACTTGTGGATAAAAAGTGACAGAGGGATCACAAACGAGGAAGTAAATGAAATTAAAGAGCAGAAAGATGTATTGCAAACGGATGAAGGATACTCCGACCAGATGTATGCACTGATTGAGGATAATCGGAGCGTAACTAGGGTATATTCGATGCCTTCGAATGTGAATCAACTAAAGATTAAAGAAGGTAGATTGCCAAAGACTTCTCAGGAATGCTTTGCTGATTCTAAACTGATGGAACAAAGTGATCTGAAGATTGGAGATTGGGTAGAATTCGAGACAGGTGAAAATGCCCTCATGCAAAGTATCAAGAATCAAAAGTACAAAATTGTAGGGTTTGGAGATACGCCATTATATCTGACGGCTGATCGTGGAAGCAGTACGATTGGAAATGGTAAAGTGGATTATTTTTTCTTCTTGCCGAAAGAGGAGTTTAGTAGTCCAGTCATGACGGATGTTTATGTGCAACTGAAGGGGTTGGATAAAGAAGCAATCTATCAGTCCGGATACGATGATAAAATAAAGGCATCTGCGACTGAAATGAAAAAAATGCTCAAGGAAATGAAGTTACAAACTTCTGGGGAGGAAGAGAAAAATTGGTACGTTTTATCAAGAAAAGAAAATGCTTCTTATGTAGAATATGGATCTGACGCCGAAAGAATTGGGGCAATTGGAAAAGTCTTTCCAATTATATTTTTTCTAGTGGCGGCCTTGGTTGCTTTAACGACAATGACTAGAATGGTTGAAGAGGAGAGGAATCAGATTGGCACGTTAAAAGCCATGGGTTACTCGAGTTTTTCGATTAGTGCAAAATATTTTTGGTATGCATTGCTAGCATCTGGCTTAGGCAGTTTGCTGGGGCTTTTAGCTGGACAAAAAGTACTTCCGACAATTATCATGTCCGCCTATAAGACATTGTATCAGTACTTGCCTCATATGCTAACACCAGTAAGTATTTGGTTTTCCTTATATGCAGTTTTAGCAGCGATTGCCTGCACGACGCTTGCAACGGCTGTTGCTTGTTATAAGGAACTTTTAATGATGCCTGCAGAGTTGATGAGACCTCAGTCCCCAAAACCTGGAAAGCGGGTTTTGTTGGAACGTGTGGGATTCATATGGAAAAGATTGGATTTTACAGGAAAAGCAACGATTCGAAATTTGTTTCGTTATAAAAAGCGGTTGTTTATGACTTTATTTGGAATAGCAGGAAGTACAGCGCTGTTGCTGGTTGGATTTGGTGTCAGGGATGCAATATTAAAAGTCAAGACGACACAATATACTGAAATCATTAAATATGATGCTGAAGTTGCAGTCGACGAAGAGAAAAATCTGGACTGGGAAGTGGAGAAGGCTTTAGGAGAAGATGATCGAATCACAGAATGGCTTGCCGTTCAAAAGAGTAATGTGGTGGTTTTCGCAAACGGAGAAAAACAGGAAATATCCTTAATTGTTCCTAAAAATCTAAGTAAGTTTGGCAATTATATTGCGTTAAGGGAACGAAGGAATGGAAAGAAAATCCAATTGTCAGAGAATGGAATCGTGATTACAGAGAAGTTGGCCCGATTACTTGATGTTAAAAAGGGTGATTCCTTAAAAATTCAAGAGGGGGATCTTTTGTCGAAGAAGGTCATGGTAGACGGAATTACAGAGAATTATTTCCTGAACTATGTTTATTCGTCAAAAGAGTATTATGCCAAGGCAATGAAGACAGAACCAGTATTTATGGATTTCTGGATACATTTAAAGGATCAAAGTGAGAGTAGTCGAGATCAGTTTGGGTCCGATTACTTAAAATATTCTTCTGTGCAGGGAGTAGAGTTTACCCAAAAAGCAAATGAGAAAATAGCGGACATGTTAAAAACGATGGATGGTGTCATTTGGGTTTTGGTGGCTTCTGCAGGATTGTTGGCCCTTGTGGTTTTATACAATCTAAACAATATTAATGTGACGGAAAGAAAAAGAGAACTCTCAACGTTGAAAGTTCTCGGGTTTTTCGACAGAGAAGTAAGTGCCTATTTATTAAGAGAAAACGTCATTCTGACCTTAATGGGAATTCTGCTTGGGTATGTGTTTGGTTTTTTACTCACACGTTTTGTGGTGTCAACGGCAGAAGTGGATGTCTTAATGTTTGGCAGACAAATTCGTCTGATTAGTTATTTGTTTAGTGGCTTTATTACTTTTTTCTTTACTGCTTGTGTCAATATCATTATGCATTTTTCGCTAAAAAGAATACACATGCTAGAATCATTAAAGAGTGTGGAATAGTTCCTTTCGAATATCTTGAATGGAGCAGTTATTTTCTTTTGCAAGTCGCGATAAATCATCATATTCTGGTTTGGTAGTTTCATACTTTCCATACCGACTCTGCTTGACTTTAACTTCGCCATAAGACGTCTGGTGTGTTACGGTTTCTGCTGACATTGTGACCCGGGAGAGTTCGTGAAAACGAACCCCCCGGGTTGTTGTATGTTGAAATAAGAATTCGATGATGGAATCTTTATCTTTTAAATTGCAAATACAAGTAATTAGGATGCCAGGTCGATTTTTTTTCATTTGGATCGGTGTATAGAAAAAATCAAGAGCTTGAAACTTAAAAGCTTCTTCCATGCAAAAGCCTAAGTCTTCACCAGTCATGTCATCGACATTACATTCTATTTGTATGATGGAAGGAAAGTTCTGGGTTTCCTCCCCTAGAAAGCCTCGTACACAGTTTGCAACAGGAAAATCTTTGGTACCCATTCCATAACCAATTGTTTGAATTCGTAACGGCGGCATGGATTCGAATGACTGAACAAAATGTGCTAAAATAGCAGCTCCTGTCGGTGTGCAAAGCTCACCATTTATTTCGCCAGAATAGATGGGAATCTGCTTTAGTAATAATGCGGTTGCTGGTGCAGGAACTGGTAATATTCCATGTGCACAACGAACCGTTCCTTTTCCAACATGTATTGGTGAGGCCAAAATTCGGTCAGGAGATATCATATGAAACAGTAAGCAACAGGCTAAAACATCAGAAATTGCATCCATAGTACCAACTTCGTGAAAGTGAACCTGCTCAATTGTGGTTTGGTGGACTTGACTTTCTGCTTCGGCAATGGATCGGTAAATCGCAATTGCATCATTTCGCACCTGGTCGGGAAGATTCAGGTGATTTAGTATGTGCAAAATCGACTGATAGGACTGATGTTCGTGTTCATGTTTATGCTCGTGATGTGAATGGGAATGGTCGGACTCCATTTGATCATGATAATGAATCTCGATATGGGTTCCGCTAATTCCGCATTTCATGGAGGCGGCAGCAGTAAGTGTGATGCCAGGAAGTTCTAATTCCTGGAATTTTTTTTCAAACAAGATTTGTTCCTCTTGTGTAAGAAGTTCGTAAAGCGCTGCGGCTAACATATCGCCTGCAGCACCCATATTACATTCTAGATAAAGTGTTTTCATGATTGCCTCCAATTCGATTGATCATATGTGCAAGATATCCTGCGCCAAAACCATTATCAATGTTCACAACACTTACACCGCTTGCGCAGGAATTTAACATTGCTAAAAGAGCAGAGAGTCCTTGAAAGGCAGCACCATAACCAACACTGGTGGGAACTGCAATAACAGGGACATCCACTAAACCGCCTACTACACTGGCAAGTGCACCTTCCATACCTGCTACGGCAATGATCACGTTACATTGCTCTAACACAGAGACATTGCTTAATAACCGATGAACACCGGCAACACCAACATCATAAAGCGGTGTAACCTTGCTTCCAAGTGAAAGAGCAGTAAGCTCCGCTTCACGGGCGACAGGAATATCAGAAGTGCCCCCGGTTGCGATTACAATATTACCAATTGGTTGAGCATATTCTTGTTGATTTACGATTCCTATTTTGGACATGGGATCATAAAACAAATCAAAATTATTTTGTAACTCTGCGGCAGCAAGTGCATCTAATCGCGTGATTAAAATGTTGGAAGCACCAGTATGAAGCATGGATGATAGAATGCCGGAGATTTGTGGAACAGTTTTATGGCTTCCGAAAATAACTTCCTGAGAGCCTTGGCGGATGCGGCGGTGATGATCAACTTTGGCATATCCGAGATCTTCAAATGGAGAATGCTGCAGCTCATGATAGGCTTGATCTACAGAAATTGTTCCATTACGGAGTTCTTCTAGTATTCTTTTAGTTGCTTGGGATTCCATAAAGAGGGTTCCTCCTTTTGTGTTGATGTAGAATTAGTTTGTGGAGCCAAATGTTTCGAGGTGGATTCACTTCGTGGAAGTAAATCTAAAATTACACGCTTTCTAAATTGCAAGAATATCATGAGTATTTCATTACGATATTCTAAGATTCGCTGGTATTGTTCCTCTGGTACTTGAATCAGTAAAGCATCATAATAGATTCTGACACGATAGTCCACAAAACCTAACTGATGAAGGTAATTTTCACATTGCTCTACAATATCCAATAATCCAATTGTGATTGGAGTTTCTGTTGGAATACGTGTTGCAAGGCAGGAATAGGATGGTTTGTTAGCAGTAAATAAGTTTAATTTATCGGAATGCTCTCTGACTTCATCTTTGGTAAGGTTGCATAATCGCAGAGGACTGACAACTTTTAGTTCTTCAATTGCACGCATTCCAGGACGTTCTGATTCTAAATCAGAAGCATTGGTTCCGTCTGCAATAACGGAGTAGCCCAGTTGCTGTGCCTTTTCTAATATTGCATGCAGCATGGTTCTTTTACACAGGTAGCATCTATTTTCTGGATTCTCTCGTATTTGAGAAACGGATAAGATATCCACTTGGATAATCGTTAGTGGAATATGATATTTGTTACAGAATTTTTTAGCATCTTCTAATTCAAAAGAAGGCTGAAAGACGCTCTGGCAGTAAATGGCATCGACTTTTTTAGCATATTGTTTAGCCATATATAATAAGTAAGCAGAATCTGTTCCACCCGAAAAGGCAATGGCAATTTCAGGGTTTGCTTGAAAATACTCTTTTAAATCCATAATTGAATCCTCCATTCTTTTTTCAATTTAACACAAAATTTTAAAAAAAGCTATATCGGTCATACAAAGGATTTGATTGAGAATCTAGTAGGAATGGGATATAATAATGAAAAACAAAGGAGGATGCAAATGGGCGATCAAATTACCATGACTTTTACAGGACCAATGATAAGCGAAAATACAAAGATTGTACGGGTACGATTTGAGAGAAAAGACGAGAATAGTGTTTCTTTTGCGGAGGCTATCTTGCCAGAATGTAAGATGGAATGTAATTCGGGATTTGCACCTCGGGAACTCGTTCTTTTGGAAAAATACCTGCTTTCACAGAAGGATTTTATATGGGAAGAGGCTGGAAAGATTAAAAAGGATATTTTTACTTTGTTAGGAGATTAATTAGATTTAAAAGTCGTTGCGAATTTGCTCGCAACGACTTTTTTTATAGAGTTCTATTCACTTTTAATAATAAAGGATACTTTTCCATCACCATCTTTGGCAAGCTGAGTAAATGTCTTGTAATCTTTGGCAGCGGCCTGAATTGCTTTTGCTCGATTTAGTAAGTCCGAAACATTGCCATTCATCGACTTGGCTAGAAGACTGGTGCCGTCGGAAAGTTTTTGGCTACCACTTAAGAGTTGATTCGTTCCGTCTTTTAATAAAACGGAACCGTTATGTAATTTGGTGATACCACCTGATAATTCTTTGGTTTTGGATGAAAGGGTTCCCAAACCAGTACTCAAGGCCAAGCTTCCGCTTTTGACCTGGGATGAACCGGAAACAAGTTGATCTAAATTGGTTAGTAATTTTCCCTGATCCATTTGTGCTTTGATTGTAGAAAGTGCCTGATTCGCACCTGTTAGAGCTGCTTGATT
>JAGOGN010000068.1 GCA_017996675.1 Lachnospiraceae bacterium
CAAGACCGCCGATTTTCTTCAGCCATTTGAATACTTTACCACATACGTAAATTGCAAAAACGTTAGGTGTATTATATAAAGATTCTGCGTCTGCCTGTGTCTTCCATTTTAACATGGTAGGTGTTCCAGGAAGAACATCCTCTCTGATTAAGTCTTCACGAATAATTGAAATAACTAAGCCTGCTGGTCCAATATTTTTCTGAACTCCGCCCCAGATTGCACCATATTTGGTTACATCAACTGGTTCAGATAAGAAACAGGAAGAAACGTCAGAAATCAACTCTTTCCCTTTGGTATTAGGTAATGTATGATATTTTGTTCCGTAAATTGTATTGTTCTCACAGATATATACATAATCTGCATCTTCTGAAATAGGGAGATCAGAGCAATCTGGAATATAGCTGAACATTTCATCTTCAGATGAAGCAATTTTATTTGCTTTACCATAAATCTGAGCTTCCTGATATGCTTTCTTTGCCCACTGGCCTGTTACGATATAATCTGCAACTCCATTTTTCATTAAGTTCATTGGTACTGCAGCAAACTGCTGAGATGCTCCACCTTGTAAAAATAGAACCTTATAATTATCTGGAATGTTCATTACTTCACGCAGATCCTTCTCTGCTTCTTTAATTATTCCATCGACGATGGCTCCACGATGGCTCATTTCAATTACAGACATTCCCGATCCTCTGTAATCCACCATTTCGTCTGCTAACTCCTGCAATACTTCTTTTGGCAAAATTGCTGGTCCTGCTGAGAAATTCCAAACTTTTCCCATTATAATTACCTCCCATATGAATGATTAAATTTATACGTTTTTGTTTCCTTACGAACAGTTTCATAATACTCAATTTCAAGAACATTTGTCAACCTTATCAGGGAATAATTTTTTTGTTTTTTTTAGTAAACACTTAATTCCTAGCGCTTTCCATCTCCGACAAACACCCGTCGCTGATTCGCAGAATAACATCTGCCTTGTCTGCAAGATTTAAGTCATGCGTTACAATAATTACACAATATCCTTCATCATGGGAAAGACGTGTAAGTAAATTCATTACATTTGCTGAATTCCCTTCATCCAGGTTTCCTGTAGGCTCATCTGCTAAAATAACCTTGGCGTCAGAAGCTAATGCTCTAGCAACTGCGATTCGTTGTCGTTCCCCGCCACTTAACATGACTGGCAGTCGATTTGCATAAACTTCAGGGTCCAAATCTACTTTACTAATTGCCTGTGCTGCAATCTCTCTTGCAACATCTTTCCGAATTCCTTTTAGTTCCATTGGATACATGACATTTTCCAGCACTGTTAATAACGGAAGTAAATTGAAGGTCTGATAAATGACAGTGGCATCTTCTCTTCGATATTTATCTCTGTCCATTTGTTTGGTGCTGACACCATCAAATAAAATTTCTCCCTTCGTAGGAAGATCCAGTCCCGCCATGAGGGAAAGCAAGGTGGTCTTTCCGCTTCCACTTTTTCCTACTAATGCATAGACCTTTGACTTTTCGAACTCATAGTCAATTCCCTTCAATGCTTCTACTGTCTGATATTTATTTTTATACTGATAACGTACATCCTGAATTGATAAAATACTCATATGACCCCCCTATTCCGCATTTGACAAAATCGATAAAACATTTTTTCGATTCATTCTTGCTACGCAAACTCCACTACCAATTAAAAAACTAAAATAGAAAATCAAAATATAAATAAACTGCCCAACAATCTTTGGACCCATATTCAAATAGAGTATGAACAGTGCAAGGAGCACTCCTCCTAGTCCAATTGCAGCATATTCCAAGAAGAACATGAAAAAAGTTCGAATTTTTCCAGTTCCTAAACTACGAATAATTGCAATATCTGTCTTTCTTGTACGCATCGTCATAAATGCCGAAATGAATCCAATGAAAACGACCAGCAAAAACAGTGCATAACGAAGCATAATCATAAAGCTAATATTATTTTGAATATTATCAACCGCCTGAACCATTTTTTTATCATCAATCACAAAACAAGTTCTGGTATCTCCCATAACCCCAACTGGGGAAACTCCCATCTGTTCTAACTGATTTCTTAATTTGGTAAAGTCTTTTACATGATCCAAGCTGTAGTTGATATAACTGTCTCCCAATGAAAATTCCATAAATCGATCGAATTCATAAGGATTTTGAGCGCTAATTGAAAGGCCACCATTTTTATACAGCGTATAGATTCCCGCTCCATTTGTTTTGGACTTATAAGTCCCAACCACATGACATAACTGCTCATTTGAAACGTAATCCCGTCCTTCGTTGATCAAAACAACTTTCGAAATCATAATAACATCATTTAACTTGATATCATGGCTACGGGCGAATTTCTGGTTCAATAACACCGGAATGGTTTTTTCCTTGATTTCACTTAGCACTTCCGTCTTTTGATCGATTTTCATCTGAGGCAGTGATTTTTTCTCAAAAAAGTTCTCGTAACCATCTAAATATTCTACCGCGGGTTTTGTATTTTGAAAAAATTCTTTGCTTCTTTCCAAATTCTTAGTCGCAATCAGTTCTTGCGCTTGGCGAATCTTACTGATTCGAGCTTCCATTCCGAATGTACCCTTTGGTTTCTCCATCAGTTTGGCATAGACATCTAGAACACGGTTTAATTCTTTTTGCTGCTCTTCTTTCGTTCCCGTAATGGCCAACTTATCCACATATTCATATTTGCAGGTGGACGATGGATAAACTTTCTTTACATTGTAGGAGAACTTCAGCGTTTCTCTAATTTCATCATTGACGCCTCGCGCGTCCATTTGCTGACTTGTAATTGTTGCATAATAGCCATCTACATTTGCAGTTTCATAAGTTTTTTCCAATTTGTTCTCAAAAACTGTAATTCCCTGATTGTAAAAAACAATGAATAAAGTGATAGCAAGCGAAACTAAAAGTAGCACACTGCTGGTCTTTCCGTTTCTTTTAATGGAACGCATACTCTGTTTCAGGGCATAAAATATTTTTTTCCCTGGAAAAAAGGATGCTTTGGTTATTTTAATTTTCTCGTATTTAAATACTTCTTTTGACGCACAAGCTGCCTGAACAACTTTCTCTTTCTTCTTTTTCTTCTTCTTTTTACTAATGTTTCCACCAAAATTAGCTGTCATTCGAATTAATTTATTCGCAGCAAATTGGCAAATTACAATTCCAACTGCTACCAGAATAAAGCCAATCAAAAGCGCAACCCAGAGTGAACTTTGTATTTTTCCTTCAAACGGAAGCTGTACTCCCATTCGTAAAGACGAGAATCTCAAATCCTGTTTATAAGCTTTTTGCGATAGTTGATAGGCAACAGAAATAATTCCTTTTGCAGAAAAAAATCCGATTGCGCATCCGACCAGTGCACCAGTTCCCAGAATCGTAGTTGCACCATGCATGATGTAAAAACGAATATCTTTCTTTGTTGTTCCAAGTGCCGTCATAACAGCAATCGATTCCTGCTGTTTATTTACAAATAAATTTGCAAAAAGCATCAAGATCGCAACACAACACCCTCCACATAACGTAATAATTAAAATGGCGTTTGTTTTCATCGCTTTGATTGGAGCAGCTGTTTGCTCGTATCCCTGATCATAAATGGTGATTCTAAAATAATCCTTCATCAGGGGTTCTATTTTCTTCGAAAACTCCTGCGCACAACCATTCTTAATCACAACGCTTCCCATATAAAAATGATGTTGCGAATTTGGAATAACCTTAACCGACTTTGCCGGTAAATAGATATATGGATCCGTTTCATCCTGAATGGAATCATATATTCCAACAATCCGATAACTATCTTTTTGTAAGAATCCAGAACTCGAATCATAACTATTGTAATAATTAGATGAGTCATTAGAGAAGTGAAGATTTAAGTCTATCTGATCACCAATGTTCTTATTCAAGAGAGTGGCAATTCCGATATGGAGCACACAAACTTTCTCTCCGTCTTTTGCGTCTTGATCCGACCATATGTTACCTTTTTTTAGATAATTATTTCCCAGATAAAAATCTCGATTGGTCTTCAGACTATCTGACGCCTGAATCTGAAAGGAACCATTTTGAACTTTATAAAAATCACAAATATCCTGCCATGCTTTCCTGTTTGCTTCTTGCTTCATATAGTCAGGTGAATTGGTCAAATCTACAACAGGATAGCCTGCAATGTCAGTGCCCAATTTCGAATTATCAACTAAGGCCGAAACACCTGCTGGACGAAACATCAGAAGATTATTTTCATTTCTAAAATCTCCACTTGCAAGATATTTATGTCCAATTTCTATTTTAAATTTCTCTTTTTCTTCTTGATCCCGAAAACTTAATCCAAATGTCTTTCCTTCTTTTGCTGCATTGCTATAATAAGATTTTGTTAACGTACATCGAAAACCACCATCTTCCGTCCCGTAAAGAACCTGAAATTCAATTACAGAATAGTGATAAAAAGCTACATCGAAAAATGTGGATAACGCAACACCATCTACATAACCCATTAAGAGATTACTGTCACGAAAGGCCACTACTTCTTTCTGGTTTTGAATCTCCTTTAATGGAAATTTCTCGATCGCCTTAAGGCTTTCCGCTTTCATACCCCTTTCATATGGGTATTCTCCAGCTGTATACTCCAGTATACCCACTGTAGTATACGTTTCATCTGCCTGTTTTAAAAGTTGATTACTGTTAACAAGCATTCCAACTCCAAGAATCATAAAAACAGTAATCAGACAAATCAGAATCATGAGTACCAGCGTTTTTACTCTGCTTCTTTTCATATATTTTTTACTTATCTCGCGAAACATATCTTCTCCCCCTATTTTTACAGGCCGAAAATAATTTCGGCCTGTAATCATCGTCTCGTCTAATCAGCTAAAAGCTGTTCCATCTCATCAATTAATTGACCAAATAAAAGAAGTGCATCATTCACTGGTTTAGCGGTATTCATATCAACACCTGCATCCTTCAAAAGACTAACTGGATCTTTGCTGCATCCTCCACTTAAGAAATTCAAATATTGATCTACAGCAGGTTTTCCTTCTGCTAAAATCTTCTGAGATAAAGCAATTGCTGCTGAAAAGCCTGTCGCATACTGAAATACATAGAAATTATAGTAGAAATGAGGAATTCTGCTCCACTCATAACGTATCTCATCATCAATTACAATTCCATCACCAAAGTATTGTTTTTGCAACTCTTCATATAAATTACAAAGTGCATCTGCAGTAATGCTCTCTCCTCTTTCGGCCATTGCATTAATTTTCATTTCAAATTCTGCAAACATCGTCTGTCTGTAAATAGTTCCTTTAAACTGATCAAGAAAATGATTGATCAAAGAAACACGTTCCATTTTATCTGTTGTATTTTTTAACAGATGTTGCATCAATAAAGCTTCGTTACAAGTAGAAGCAACTTCTGCAACAAAAATTCGATACTGAGAATAAACGGTTGGCTGTGTATGATTGGATAAATAGGAATGCATTGCATGACCCATTTCGTGTGCCAATGTAAATTCACTATCCAGGGTTCCCGAATAATTCATCAATACAAAAGGATGTTCTTTTGCACCAGCTGAATATGCACCACTGCGCTTACCAATGTTTTCATATACGTCTACCCAACGACTTTCAAATCCTTTGCCGAGAATTTCATTATATGCCTCTCCTAATGGTTTCACTGCTTCTAAAACGTTCTTCTTTGCAGTGTCATATGGAATTGAAACTTCCTTTTCTTCTACCATTGGTGTGTACAAATCATAAAAATGCAATTCTTCCACTTTCATCAGTTTCTTTCTCAGTGCAACATATTTATGCATTTTGTCCATATTATTATGAACTGCTTCAATCAGATTATGATATACAGAAACCGCTACATTGGTCTGATCGAGAGCTGCTTCAAGAGTACTATTATATTTTCTTGTTTTTGCGTGGAAAATCAACTGCTGAACCTGTCCACTCAAAATGGATGCATTGGTATTTTTAAATGATTGATAAGTATGATATACAGACTCAAAAGCTGCTTTTCTTAATACTCTATCTTTGCTTTCCATTAATGGGATAAAGGTTCCATGAGTAACCTGTCTCTCATTTCCCTGCGAATCCTTAACGGATGGGAAAGTAATATCCGCATTATTGAACATACCAAATGTGTTCTCTGGTGTTTGTGACATGTCTGCTGCTGCAGCCAGAATCTTTTCTTCTGCTTCAGTTAAGATATGATCTTTCTTTCGACGTACATCCTTGATGGCATTTCTATAAAGCTCTAATCCTTCAGTTTGTGCATAGAATTCTTCCAGTCTTTCGTCCGAAATCTGCATTAATTCTGGCTCAAAATAAGAAAGTGTTGCCACTGTCTGATTTAAATTCATCATCATTCGCATTACACAATCCTGATATTTTGCGTTCTTTGTATCCTGATCGCTTTTTCTCATTGCATAATTAGCAAGACGATCCTCCCATAAAGAAAAGTCATCCAATAATTGATAAAGTCCCAATAACTGATTTCCACCTTCATTTAAATGGCCTTCGTACTTTTTCATTTCTTCCATAAAATAAGCTGTTCTTTTTAAATCTTCTTCCCAAGCTGCATCAGATACATATAAATCTTCTGTTGCCCAAATATTTTCTTTTGTTAATTCTGCTTCTTCTCGAGTAAGCACTTTCTTCATTTCTTCCATTCTTTCCCTCCAAAAATAACATTATATTTGAACCGCATTTGCTAACTGTAAATCATACAAATTACGGTAAATACCATTTTGTTCTAATAATTCCTGATGTGTTCCTCTTTCACGTATCTTTCCCTTCTCCATAACCAAAATCTGATCCGCATGCTGAATAGTCGACAAACGATGGGCAACCATAATCGTTGTTCTTCCTTCCATCAAACGATTCATGGCATCCGTAATCAAACTTTCCGTTTCTGTATCGATATTTGCAGTGGCCTCATCTAATACCAGAATCTGCGGTTTGAAAAAGAGTGTACGTGCAAATGACAACAGCTGTCTTTGTCCTGCCGATAAAGTTGAGCCTCTCTCCGTGACAGGTTCTTCATACTTTTCTGGGAGCTTCTGAATAAAATCATCCGCATGTACGTATTTCGCCGCCTCAATCATCAAATCATCGGTTACTGTCGCATCACCTAATGTAATATTATTCCTAATCGTTCCGGTAAACAAAAATACATCCTGCGCAACCTGACCGATTCCCTTACGTAATTCCATAATATCCAATGTTTGAATATCTTTGCCCGAAATTAAAATCTGTCCTTTTTGAATATCATAATATCGTCCAATCAAGTTTAGAATGGATGTCTTTCCTGCCCCCGTTGCTCCAACAAATGCAACCTTTTCTCCCGGTTTAATGCAAAAACTTACATCGCGAAGTACATATTCCTCTTCTTCATATGCAAACCAAACATTTTTAAATTCAATTTCTCCAGAAAAATCCGGTTTCTCGTAACCAATCGTTTTCGAATCTTCTCCTACTTGCGCGTCCATTACAGTAAATACTTTTTCCGCACTGGCCAAAGAGGACTGTAACGTTCCGAACTGTTCCGTTAGTTCCTGAATTGGTTCAAAGAAAGA
>JAGOGN010000069.1:0-4317 GCA_017996675.1 Lachnospiraceae bacterium
TCCTGAGAATGTTTCCTGCCTGTCTTCCTAACTCATATTGTCGTTCGACTGGAAAATTTCCCAATACTTCTTCCAAATCTACGCCCTCCACCCATGTTAAAAGCAAGTAGACCCATTGTCCTTCATTACAAATACCAAAGGAAACAGGCTTTGTCATGGTAATACCTGTCTCTTCTATTTTCCTGATAAGTTGATATTCCCTTTCTTTTTGAAAAAAATTCTTTATGAGAGAGCAACGCAACAATAAATGCTCCTGTTCATTTGTTATAATATGATATTTCTGGTCTTTGGAATATCCCTTATCTACCGCTTGAATTTCCTTCCACTGACGATATCCTGGAATATCCTGAAAACATTTTTGATTAATGAAATCCCCCATTCTCTCCCCCTCTAATTTCTAACCTACAGATATAATTTGGGGAGAGTCCATTTTCGGCCTCTCCCTGCATAAAATTAAATTTACTTCATAAATCCACAGCAACCAAACTCAGTATCCATGTGAAATCCTAATGACTTGTAAAACCCGATTGTTTCAGGGGTCTGCTCTGTAAACAAAAGTTTTTGATAAACATCCTCATATTCATTCAAAACATAGTTCACCAAGGTAGTTCCTACTCCCATCCCCTGATATTGTGGCAAAATTAAAATATCCTGAAATAATATTACAGAATATCCGTCACCGACCATACGAATCAGCCCAATTAGTTTCTCCTGATCATATGCGCCATAAATAACTAACGAATGTTGAAATGCCTGACTAAGCATGTCCGGTCGATTCGTATAATTCGACCAGCCTACACTTTCATAAAGTGCCAAAACCTCTTCTTTTTTATAGTCAGAATATTTTTTTATTATAAAATTCATAATCTATCCTCCATTGTATCGTTCATAATCAGATTGGATGAATTTATCAATCACTTCACTTTCAAGTTTTCATAACGTTTTAAAAGCTGCTCCGTTGTATAGTTCTTTTCAATATATCGCTCAGCCCAATTTTTAGGTGGAATTTTATCTCCTCTGAGATTCATTCTATATAAAGCTGCAGACGTAACCATTATATTAACAAGAAAAAATAGCAACAAAATATAAGTAAGTACTTGGCCTAGTTTAATTGGAATTTTCTCTATCATTTTACTCATCCATGGGTATAAAATCTTCAACCAGACTAATGCTACTATACCCCAGAAAAAACAATATAAAAGGTTAACTCTTCCGTTTATATTAAAAGGAATATTGCTATAATCCCAAAACACACAGCCAAAAACAATTTCAGTGAATAATGAACAAAGGTATTCAAATACTCCACCCAAAACGGTTCCTACTAAAAAAACATATCTATCATCATGTCGAATCAGTTTATGTAGAATCCAGGTTAACAAAACACAGCCAATACCCCATACTACTGAAAACTGCCCCCATAATAACGAACTTCTACTCATCCAAACTCCCGAGGTCACACGGACAAATACGATCTCCGTTACAGCGCCTAAAAAAGATCCAATTAGAAAAATCCAAAAAAGTTTGTAAAAATTATATCCTGCTGCAAAAATACATTTTGAAGACATCTCTATTTCCGCTTTTTCTTTCTTTGGATCTGCTGCATGTTCAAGCGCAGCTGCTCTTACAACATTATATTTACTAATCCATTCAAATATTTTACTTTTCACTATCATCCGCCTCCTATATAAAAGGTCTTACAAGCATTTAGCAATCTTTAACAATGATTCTGCCCCAAAAATTACTGTTATACTTGTGGTTAACAGTTTCATTCTATCATGAACGGAAGCGATAATCCACTCTCACAAATGGTTTTTCTTTTTTCTCCTGAACAAGAATGCCATATTTATTTGGACGTCGGAAGGCATTTCCATGCACTTCTTTTTCTCTATAGCTTCTTAAAAGGTCTAAATCTAATTGGGCCAGATACATTCCTTCCTCTTCACCTGCTTCTAAAATACAGGTATCCCTGGATTCATCCAATTCCGGAACATAAGCAACTCCGTCAAAAACAGTGGAGTGCCCATTACAGTCTGGTTGTTCGCTCGGATAATTGCAGGTTGCAATTGCCATCATATTCTCATATGCTCTGCCTCGTAATTGAGATAGTCGATTGATTTCCATAGGGCAGGCGTTCGGCACTAACAACACTTCTGCTCCCTTTAGCATAAGCACACGGGCACTTTCTGGCAACTCTCGATCATAGCATATCATAGAACCCACTTTAACATTACCCTTTGCTGTATCTAAATCCGCGACAAAAAAATCTTCTCCTGGCTTTAGTATCTTCTCCTCGCCAAAATCGCAAGTATGTACCTTTGCATAAGTGTACATGAGCTCTCCCATTCGATCAAAAAGACAAATGCTATTTCTTGGTGCTGGATCATCTTCTTCTAAAATCGTAATACCAATCGCCATATTAAGCTCCTTGGCAAGTTTTTGAAATGTCTGAACAAACTCCCCTTTTACTGGAATTGCCATTTTTTTCAACAACTCCAACTCCTGCGGGATATCATAACCATTGTTATACATTTCTGGAAAAAGAGCGATATCCGCCCCTGCTTCCTTTGCCTGTCTGCAATATTGAATTCCTTTATTTGTCGTTTCCTCTATTGTACTCCCTGCTGTAATTTGCAACAACGCTATATTTAACTGATTCATTTTCTCCCCTAACTTTATTCGTCCAAATTTATATTTCTTTTTAAAATCTTAAAATGAGTGAACACCCAAATGATGCTTCCTATTAATAGAAAAGTAATATACATGATAATTGCTTCCATTAAAAATGAATTCCATGTAAAAGAAAAATCGTGAAATCCTATGAAAAAGAGCAATTTAATTAATACAACTGATAGTCCAGCTATCGTGATTCTGATCAACATACTTTGAGTCCCTATGCCTTGCCCTTTCACAAGCGCAAACAAAAGAAGAATACTTGCAACCCACATTATAACCATTCCCATTTGCATCATTCTTTCATGAAACAAAACTGTGTCTTGAGAATTTGACACCGCTTTTCTTAGGATGTCATGAGTCTTACTTCGATAAATAAATTCTAAAAGATTACCTAAAACCACGAAACAATAGCTACAGAACATAACGATAATTTTCATTTTCTTCTTTTTGATTTCAGATTGCATCGTACTCCCCCACTGGTTTTTACTGCTCCTCTACATTTGTGAATTGAAATACTAATTTCGGCATCTCTTCAATGATTTTTTCTTCTGTTGTGTAGTTTCCATTTGTATAATTTCCAACAGTCTTATTCCAAAATGTTTGTGCTCTTTTGTTATTGTCTGTTGAATGAGTGAAAAGCATCCACTTTCCTTTATGCTTATCAAAAATCTCCTTCACACACCGTTCCCCTATTTCTTTCCCTCTAAATGGAAGGAGCAAAAAAGTTTCGTAAATGTAATAATCTACTTCCTTGGGTACATAGGGACCACTTCCAACCAAGCAAAAGCCCGCAGGTATTCCATCCGCCATAATTAGATACGGAAACAACTCTTCCGGTTTTTCAAACCATATTTGCTGTTCATCATATTGTTCCGCCAACGTTTTGATTGGTTCTTCTTCATAAATACCATATTTATTTGGTAAAATACCATGTAGAAATGATATTTCATGTAAATAAAGTGGGTATAAATTCTTAATAATAAACCCGTTTTCCTGATTTGCTAATTTGATTTCAATATTCATTTTATGCCTCTTTCCCCAATAGCACTTTTATTAACAAAATCAATTTCATAGTGAACAGCACCATGATCTTGCATGACTGTTCCTTTTAAAATTTCAATTTCCAGAATTACACAGTTCTCGCTCTGCTCATTATTTGCAATTTCATACCAGTCTGCAAAAGTCTTCTTTAGTTTCTCACGTAATTGTGTATTCTCTTTGGCTAGCACCCATCCAAGATTTCTCCCAATTCCTCTGCCGTAAAAGCCTTCCATATTTACTGAAAATCCAACCTCTTCACACTGTGCGATCTGTTTCATCTTCCTAGTTTCTAACCACGTTGTGATATAAAACTTTCCATCTTCATAATGAGCATCCACATCGCGAACACATGGGTAAGGATTTCCACCCTTACTTTGATCAAAATCAATTGTTGAAAGTGCAATAACATTATCTTTTCCATTACCACAAATTGTTTCTACTACATTCAATGCCTCTTCATATTTACTCATCTTGCTCCTCCTGAAGTCTATCTCTATTCCCCATTTTATTCATTGCTGCATTGTTTAATAATCTATCTTATCATTGATTATACGGTAATCAGTTGGTGGTGAAACTGGATAAGAAAAATGGATATTCTGAAAT
>JAGOGN010000069.1:4417-7583 GCA_017996675.1 Lachnospiraceae bacterium
CCTCCTGAAGTCTATCTCTATTCCCCATTTTATTCATTGCTGCATTGTTTAATAATCTATCTTATCATTGATTATACGGTAATCAGTTGGTGGTGAAACTGGATAAGAAAAATGGATATTCTGAAATCGCCACTTCTCTTTTTTTACCAAAACCGCTGTTATTCGAATTGGTCTGGCTATTTTTTCACTTAAATTTTCTTCATATAGATATCCAGAAACAGTTTTAAGAATATGGACTAGCGTATCCTTAGGGCAACTATCCATTTCTCTTATCTGATTTACCCGTTCTAAACAGTTCTTGTATAATTTCTCTGACTCAGTTTTCTTATTCAATACTGCCTCCATTGCAACACATGCAACCGAATTATCATGTATAGAAATATGTGCGTTTTCTACATCCATAACCAAATCTCCCCAATATTCCCAGTCAATTTGTATGAGTTCACGTATATCTTGTAACCCCTTGCACCATTCACCGTTTCCTGTACCAACAATAAACGTATCTGGTTCATTGATAAATAAATCATCCACAAAAGTATCAACACAATTCAAATCTCTTTTCGAATAACCATCTTGATACTTGCGTAATACACTTTTTATCTCATCTCTCATAGTTTCATCCACATTGCAGGGCGCATACCACCTGTACACCATCCATCACTTAAATTGCCCTTCAAAATATTATTTCCTTGTATGCCAATATTTCCATCGGTGCCAAAAATGTAAACTGCTTTTACTCCTATACGACCAGGTGAACGTAGCCACCACCACCATGCGCCTTCTTTACCAAGCACCCGCGCAATACGTTTATCGTTATTCTCGTCCTTGCGTTCAAACCAGTAGCGCTGGTTTTTTCCTTTTTGGTATAACTTAGAGCGGCTATCTCCAAAATAGGTACATACCTCGTCTAAGCTAAGAAGGAAAAAATAGTCCTGTGTATCTTCTCCGCCATTGGTTCCATACCACTGATTATCCAGATTCTGATTATTCGTTAACAGAATACACTCCTTCTCTTCCTTGGTAAATTGATCATAAAAATCTGAATTCAAATATTTTCTCATGGAAGATTCTGCCCATGTAATATCTATATACGCATCATGGTATGGACGGTGCTCTAGTATGCGTTCCGATACCAGCAATGCTTTTCCATCCTGTAGATCCAAAATTTGCCATTGGTACTTTCCAAATTCAACTAAATCCCCAATTTTTTGTTCGCCCATTATTAATCCCCTATTTTTGTCATTACTTCATCCAGATAATTCATATAGTTCTTACCTAAGAGCAATTCTCCATTTAGGTACAAGCCGATTGTCTTTGCCATTAAAGTCAGTCTCTTTACTTGTTCCTTCTTTATTGCTTCTTCCAGTTGTTCTTTATTTACAATAGATAAAGGAATTACTGTTCCAAGCTCCTGTTCTTCCAGAATTAATTTTAGAAAATCATCTAAATCATCTTCATCCGCTGTCAACATTCCAACTTTTGGTGTATCAGTCAAAGGAAGTTCCATGATTACTTCGTCATCATCTACTTCGCCCGTTTCGCGAAATCCAAATGAATAGTAAAGATCTCTCGCAACCATATTTCCTTCTGCATAATCCAGAATGACTACATCAAATTTGTCAGCATCTTTGATCATGTTTAATAGCTCTTTCATTGCTGCACGTCCATAGCCTTTATTCTGATCTTCTATACCAATCATAAATCTCCAGATTCCAACACTTCTTTCTTCCTCGTCCCAATCCAGCATGGTGAATCCTACAACCCTGTCGTCATCCATGATGGCATATGGTCTTGCATTTTCGTAATAGAGCCATGCCTGCGCCAACGAAAACATATTTGAAGCAACATAATTTTCCTGCTCTGGACTGACCTTTGTTCTTACTACCGTACGAAACGTTTTCTCTGATACCTTCTCTAAGTAAACCATTGTTGTCTCCCCCTTTTCTTTACCCTTAGCCAAGTAAAGCTCCGTATAATTTATTTGTGATTGAGCTACAGTATTGATTATAAATCATTTTCTGACTCAAGTTTGCTAAGCGATATCCGTTATCAAATAACTCGTTTATGACCAGATTGTCATTTCCATTTATACCAATCCGAACCGATGTGAGATTCAAATGCACTGCATATTGTTCGATTAATCTCATCATAAGCGATATATGCGTTTCATCCATTTCCTTTGTATATAAATGTGCGACATTTAAGAAATCCAGACTCTCCTCCACAGAAGATGTAGTCTTCAAGATTCCAATTCCTCTGATCTGCCCTTCTTCATCCTTAATGAGAATTGTTTTTCCAGTCTGATTCTTTTCTAATGCAGCAATAATGCTATAAAAATGAAGTCTGATATCATTTTCAATGGTATAATGATTCATCTCTTCCTCTAGATTGCTCATGCTACAATCAAACTCGATCATTGACCATTGTTCCTCATCTTCAAATAATAAGTGTTCCATGTTGTTTTCTACTTCTTTTGTCAACACAAAGATCGGATAATCCGCCTGAAATCCACATTTTAGATATAAAGACACATTTTGTGGCGCATCCACCATCGTCTGCAATGCAATTTCTCTGACATCTTTTTCCTTTAGCCGTCCAATTGCCGCTTTGATAAATTCCTTACTATAACCATTTTTTTGATAATCTGGATCAATAGACAGTGGTCCGATCCAGGCAAATTCGCCCAGCACATGACAAAACATTGATCCGATCACCTTTCCATCTGCTTCAAGCACCAGCGCTTCTTCTCCACATTCATCAAACAAGCTCTTCACGTTATCCAGGCGCCTTACACGCGGTTTCACTAAATTGGGGATGACCTTAAAAAAGGCTTTGCTGTCAATCTCTTTTACACGAGGAAAATCACTTTCCTTCATACTTCTAACTATCATAACCTTACCTCCTCTAAAGCACCCCCACTTTAGTTATTCTCTGTTCTTTAATGCATCGGTCAATTGAATACGATTCATTTTCTTCTTGTGAAAATAATTGATAACCAAATAAGTCACCATCCCAAATCCTACGATTTCAAAAAAAAAAGCAAATCCATAACTAACAATAATTAGAAACCCCAAAAATTCTCCCAGCTCGCCCATGCTTTCAAATCCTCCTATAAATGCTTATTTTCCGTTGGTATGTCTAATAAAAAGCTACTTCCTTTACCTTC
>JAGOGN010000070.1 GCA_017996675.1 Lachnospiraceae bacterium
AAACCATGCGTTGGCCATTATGCTACAATCGATGTATAGGGGAAGAAGAGATTCAACTTTATATGGAGTATATTGACGGGAAAACAGGCTTAGATTTATCTGTAGAAATGTTGGAATTGGCTTCGAGGGAGTTGGGAAGATTCCAAGGAAAAATAGTCCAGCAGAGTAATCATTCACTTGAGAAACTAACAAACTTAAGTAAGTTGGATTTTGCAAAAGTGAGTTATTTGAACTATCGCAATTGGCCGGAAGTCTATGATTACATCCGTGAAAAGGAGTGCTCCATTCCAGAGCATCTTTGTAAAATGCTGATTGAACTTGATGAACATTCTGAGGAATTGTGGTCAGAAATTGAAAAGCTTCCAATAGTGCTTTGTCATCGAGATTTTTGGAATACGAATGTGTTTTATCAGGAGGGAAAGATTCGTCTTATTGACTGGGATACAACAGGATGGGGTTATTTGGGAGAAGATATTGCAAGTCTGATTGCAGATGAATCTGATGTAACTCAGATGATTCATTATTACAGTAAGTGCATACCAGCATACTATCAGGGCTTTGGAGAGACGGCAAACGTTATGTTGCCGGAAAATAATTTCATTTGGGAAATGATGTTGTTTCAATTTGGTTATCGTCTGGTCGAATCATACAAATTCGCAGAAGAAAAAGAAGAGCGGGATATGCAAATAGAAATTATGCAACAAATCTATCAAATGAGATTCATGCAAAAGTAGGGAGTGCAGTAGAATGAGTAGAAAAATATGGATTGGATGTTTCTTTAAGTTTGGAAGGCGGCAAATCTGTTTATGAAGGAAAAAATGTTCCTACGGGCTCTTTTACGGTTACAGTGAATAAGAGTGGAAAATATAAGTGTGAAGTAGTAGGGCATAAAGCAAAAGGGAGCCTCAGAATCGAAAAAGAGGGAAATTAGATCAAAAAGTTCCATTATTTTTGTAGTTATAGAAAAAGCGCCAGTTATCTGGCGCTTTTTTTGATCGGATCTATTTTTGAAAGGATTTCAGGATATGAGAAATGTCCATTGACCATACTTCTATTATATTTGTGTTGCCACCCTTTAAACACCAGTCAAATATATTACCACGAGCGGTACGATTGATATGCTCAGCAAGTAAATCCAAATCGGTGTCTATTAGTTCATTATTCTCTCTAGCTAGAAGGAGCAAAGCAGATAATTTTTGATGAAATAATCGCTCAGCAGAAATTGTGTAGTGAGAGTCATCAACTAAAAGTTGCCGATATCCATTGCAAACAAAATTATAGCCTAAGTTAGTAATAATTGTTGCTGCGGACTGATTAAGCCATAAAATAGATGCAAGAAATGTGTCATGAGACTGTGTTAAATAGTGTTCCAAGATTAGTCCGTCAATTAAATTGTAGCAGTTTATGATTAGCATTCCTTTGTTCTCAAAGTGATGATAAAAAGATCCAACTGAAACGTTTGCAGCCTCACAGATATCGGAGATTTTTACAGAATCATAGGGTTTATTTTTAAACAATTCCATGGCTTTTTCAGTAATTTTTAATTTTGTTTTGATTGCTTGGTCCTGACGTGAAATTTTTTTTGTCATAGATTACTCCATTCTATTTTAGACTACAGATAAAAATTTAGTTAATTGTAACATAAATTTGAATAAAACTAAACAATATTTAACAGAAATGTTACAAACAATTGACAAAATTTTGACAAGTGATATAATTAAAGAATCACATTCACCGAATGAGATTCGGTGAAAATGAAAAGTAGAAAGGACATAGAAAAATGGAACCAGTAATAATTGCCTTAGCAGGCAAAGGCGGTGTAGGGAAAACCAGTTTATCCGCATTGGTAGTTAAAATTCTTACGGAAAAGTATCCTGAAAAAAAGATTTTAGCAATTGATGCTGATCCGGCAAAGGGTTTGGCAACTGCATTGGGAATTGACTTGAAGCTAACACTGGATGATATTCGTAGTGAGATAATTGCATCGGTTGAAGAAGGAAACACAAAGGATGCAATGGAACTTGTAACAGAATCTCGCTACCGGATTTTTGAAGCCATAGTTCAAAAAGATGGTTTTGCATTTCTAGGAATTGGAAGACCAGAAGCAGCTGGATGTTATTGTAGAATTAATTCGTATCTGAAAAGTGTAATTGAGATGGTAAGTAGTCAGTTTGATTATGTAGTCATTGACGGTGAAGCTGGAGTAGAGCAGATTAACAGACGAGTGATGGAAAAAGTAACACATTTACTTCTTGTTACAGATGCTAGTAGAAAAGGAATTGAGGTAATTCAAACAATTCATGATTTAGCAGCTGATATGATTGAGTTTGATCGGGTTGGATGTGTTTTTAATCGTATAGAAACTACGATTGAAAAAAATATCGATCCAATTGAAGTGTTAGGAATGATTCCAAGTGACCCTAATATCATTCATTTTGATGTTGAAGCTAAAAATTTTATGGACCTGCCAAATGATACAGTGGCCGTTTCGAAATTGAATGAAATCTTGAAGAAATTTCAAATTATTACAGATGAGGAGAACTCAAAATGAAAGACTTGAAGCATATGATTTATTTTGAACACCTTTTACAGGATGCAAATAATGAGTTGGTACGACAGGAAAAGGAAGAGGGAAAACATCCCCTAGCATATACATGCTTCCATGTGCCAGAAGTATTATTGAATTTGGAAGGGTGTTTTTCTGTGCGATTAAGAGCGCCTAATATGGGTTCTACAGAAATCGCAACTTACTATATGGCAAATAGTGCATGTGAATATTCCCGTGCTTTACTAGAGCGTTCGATTGAAGGAAATTATAAATTTATTGATGCGTTAATTGGTGTTGATGTTTGCGAACCAATGAATCGCTGTATGGAAAATATGGAAATCTTGAAAATACATGATGAAGAAAATGAGCATTTTTTCCGGTGCTATTTGGATATTCCGTATTCCGATGATGAAGATTGTGCAATTCATTTGGCAGAGCAGGTGTCCAGAAAAATACTAAAACAATTAGAGGCACACTATCAGATTGATGTATCCGACCAGGCAATTCGAAAAGCAGTGGCAGAATTTAATGAAATGTGTAGGATTATTCAGGAAATGGGAGATTTTCGTAAAGCAGATAATCCTGTAATTACGGGAAGTGAATTTCATAAAATCGTCCTTTGCACATATGTCTGTCCCAAAAATAAAATATTGCCTTATTTAATTGAAACATTAGAAGAATTAAAGAATAGAGAGCCAGATAAAAAAAATCATTACAAATCAAGAGTGGTAGTAGTAGGATCAGAAATCGATGATCCTGGAATGATTGAATTAATTGAAGAAAGCGGAGCTTTAGTAGTTGCTGATCGTTTTTGCTATGGCTCAATACCAGGAAGAAGCGAAATTATTTTGAATGATGAAGAAGATGCTTTGATTCAGATTATTCGAAAAAATTTATTGGATACAGAATGTCCAAGACAATGTGCAGAACACAAAATGAAATACAGGAAAGACCATGTTAAGGAATTAGTAGAAGAGTACCATGCAGATGGAGCAATTTATGAACAAATGAAATTCTGTACCTACTGGTCCTATGAACGTACATTAGCAAGTCACATTATGCCAGCAGAGTATGATGTTCCAGTATTGTCCATTGACAGACCTTATCGGAGTGCAGGAAGTGGTCAGCTCAGAACAAGAGTTCAAGCATTTGTGGAAAGCCTGGAAATAAAAAAAATTAAGGCAGAACGACAAAAAAAAGTGCAAGCTGGGGAGGTGAAGTAAATGGCATACAATCCAAAAACAAAAAAAGGTTTAGGTAATTATTATAAAGCTACAAGTCGGACGATTACTAAGCGTGAGTGGAAGGGATTTCGTGACACGATGTACGATTTCTTTCGATGGTTGAAATTGTATGGATATATGGGGTTTCGTCTTGGAAATCACCCGATTTTAATGATTAAAGCGTTATTTCGCTATCGTTGGTTAGTTTCTTTTATTACTGCATCCAATATGGTGGATAAGCATACTATTGGATTACGAGGATTAGAATTACGGTATACCCATGAGCAATTTTTTTCCTTGATTCGAAGCTCTGTGGATAATTTAGCACTTATGTTGGTAAGGGATCGCAATTTGAGACCTCATAGTAAAAAGGCAGAGAAACTCAGAGAAAATACGATTATGTTTGATGAAATGACACCAAAATTTTTAATGGGTGGTTTTCCAACAGTAAAATGGTTGGATATTGCGATGCTTGCAGTAGGAATGCCAAGTGAAATCGATCAATCTGCAAATCCATATTATATTGATGTGGTAGAGCACTTTGGACTAGCACCAGATTTATGTCCATTTCCAGCTTCAGAATCTGGGGTAGCAGTTGCGGATGATTATCCATTTGTTGGAAAGACTTATATTACAAGTTCCATGCCATGTGATGGTTCTCTGGGACAAGTGGCTTTTATGACAAGGTATTTTAAAGATCTTCCAATATTTCAAATAACACCTCCTCAAAGATTTAAAGAGGATGAGGTTCAGGAATATGCGGTTAAGAATATTGAGAAATGTATTGCTTTTATCGAAGAACACTATCAGGTGAAATGGGACTGGGATGCATTTTGGAAAGCAAGTGAAATGTACAATATAGAAGTACAGTGTATGTTAAACAAATGGGATGTTAATAGTACAGATTATCCACAGGTTTGCAATGGAGCATTGGCACTTCAACGAGAGTATGAGTTTATGGGTACCGGATGTCTTGACCCTAATTTTCTAAAAACAGATCTAAAGGTCGATAAAATGATGAAAAAAGGGTACGAGCTAGATAAGAAAAACGATACAAATAAACCAAGACATCGTGCAATTGTTTGGGCCTGTCCAGCTCATTACTATACGAATTTTACCTACTGGGCACAACATTGCTGGGGAGTAAAAACAGTAGTGGATATGGAATGTATGTTGTCACATCACTTTATTCATATTGGTGATAAAAAAGAGGCAATGATTGATCTTGCAAAAACATATGAAAAAATGATGATGCGCTCTCATACAAATGGAGGATATCAAAATTCGCTAGATGAATGCTGGAAAATGTGTGAACGTTTTAATGTGAATATTGTAATTATGTATGATCACGTATCATGTAAGAATGTTGGTGGCTTACACGGATTGTTTGAAGACCAAGCACGAGAGAGAGGAATTCACCTGATCTGGGTACCACACGATTTAATGGATGCGAGGACGGTTTCCAGACGCGAAATGCGTGAAGCATTTAATAAGTATATGGTAAATGTTTTCCGAGAGGAACCATTAGATCCATCTTTAGTAGACTATGAAGATACAATAGCATGGTAAAAAAATTTTAGGAGGCAACTATGAAGTATTTTGGCGGATGTGATGTGGGATCAACTTATACGAAGTCGATCATTATTGATGAAGAAGGTAAAATTGTTGCTAGTACAACAATGAGAAGTAAAATAAACAGTGTCGAGAGCGCGGAAATGGCTATGGAAGAGGTGATTGGACAAGTAGATGGGATTTCACAAATTTCTGATTTAACTTATTTAATTGGAACAGGCTATGGTCGTAACAAAGTGCCACAGGCGCATGAAAATATATCTGAAATTTCTTGTCACGCTATGGGCGTTCATATGGTGAACCCACAGGTGAAAGCGATTATTGATATTGGTGGACAAGATGTAAAAGGTATTGCGGTAGATGAGGATGGAACCGTACTTACCTTTGCAATGAACGATAAGTGTGCGGCTGGAACCGGAAGGTTTTTTGAAGCAATGGCCAGAGCATTTGAATGTACCTTGACTGAATTTTCCGAAATGTCTCTAAGAGCAAAAAATGTAATACCTATTACGTCCCAGTGTACTGTTTTTGCTGAATCCGAGGTCATTACATTAGTTGGAGAAGGTCAGCCTAGAGAAGATATTGCAGCAGGAATCGAACAGGCTGTAGCAAAAAGGTGTTTTGTTATGGCGAAAAAAGCAGGCGCCCGTGATGCAATCACATTAACAGGAGGCTGCGCAAAGAACGAGGGATTAAAAAAAGCAATTGAGACTGTTTTAAAAATAAATGTCATTGAACTAAGTGTTGATCCGCAGTTAATGGGAGCACTAGGGGCTGCAGAATATGCAAGACAAAAAGGGTTAGACTTATAAATGGAGGGAATAAAATGCGTGTATTAGGAATTATACTTATCGTGATAGTTGTACTTTTTGTTCTTTTGTTTGTAGTATATATTACAAATGGGGATAGTAAATTAATTGAAAAAATTTACAATTTTTTAATTAAACATCATGATAGAAAAACGGTAGAAGAAAAAATATGAAAGTATATGATTCTGTCATAAAAAAAACATGGGATCTTCTTCAACAAGAAGATTATCGCGAACTGAAGGTTGACCAACAAGTCAGTTGGAATTGTTTAACGAATAATGAATTTTTGATGGATAGAGAAATTGCATTTGAAATTGGGGATCGGATGCGTCCAAGCATAGTCTTTAATGCACAAACAAGTGACGAGTCTTTGATTTCCAATGACAGAATAGTATTGATTGGGAAAGACCTAAATGAAATAAAGGAAAATACTAATTTTTCAAGAATTACTTTTTTTCAAGTAGACGAAGTAGAGGATTCGAATAAAGCTTATATCGGTATTAAGCGATTGGAATATGAACGTTTCAAAGTGATTCCGGAAGGGTATATGATTTTATCTTCGAGTCTGGCAAATAAAGAAAATATTCGTGTGAGCAAAAAGGCTGTTTCTCAAGGAATTAATTTTGAAATAATTGGAAACTTATACTTGAATCATTATAAAAAGTTGGAAGGTGTGAATCATGCATGGATTATTTTCCTTGTCGGTGATTATCCATATATCAATCAGCTAATTGATAGGAGTAAAGAAGTAGATGAGATTACCAATGCATATGATCATATTCTAAAGAATATAATATTAGATTGTGCAATCTGTCCATTAAAGCCCATTTGTGAAGATATCGAAGCGTTGAGGGAATTGCATTTTTCCCGGATTGATGAAAAGAGAAAGCGCTTGTTTGAAAAAAAATAGTAGGAGGGTACTATGAGTAAAAATGATGTAGATGGTTTGGTTCAAAACCTGGTAGATAGTTATGGGGACTGGTTCGTGCAACATCCAGAAGATGCGCGAGAAATTACTGGAAAGCTGTACCCATATGAACATGTATTTTCACCAGTACAAATCAATAGTGTAAAAATAAAAAATCGATTTGTAATGGCGCCAATGGGCAATCTTCAAATGTGTGAAGAAAGCGGAAGGCCTAGTGAAAAAATGATTGCTTACTTTACAGAAAGAGCAAAAGG
>JAGOGN010000071.1 GCA_017996675.1 Lachnospiraceae bacterium
ACAAACTCACCATGTGCTCCTGCAGCAGGTTGTAAGGTCATCTGATCCATACCAGTAATTTCACATAAATACTCTTCGGCAAGTTTTAATACTTCCAAACATCCCTGAACCGTGTGTTCTGGCTGCAATGGATGGATTTGGGTAAATCCTTCTAATGCAGCAACTTCTTCATTGATTTTTGGATTATATTTCATAGTGCAAGAACCTAATGGGTAAAAACCATCATTTACGCCATAGGATTTCTTTGCAAGCTCTGAATAATGTCTGCTTACTTCATTTTCAGTTAATTCTGGTAAATGAAGACATTGTTGTCTGGCGTGCCCTTCTTCTAACTGAATTTCTTGCACATCACAGTCACCAAGATAGGTCATATGTCTGCCTTGTTTACTTTTTTCAAAGATTAGCATGTCTTCATCACCTCCTTTAACACTTCAATTGCACAGTCAATTTCTTCTTTGGTATTCATTTCTGTACAACACCATAAAATTGCATTTTCTGGGCAATTACTCAATGGCAACCCACCTAGAATATCATGTGCTTCCAAAGCATCCATGATTTTCTGTGTAGGAATTGCACTCTGAGTAACGAATTCATTGAAAAATGTTCCTTCGTTCATGATACTAAAACCAATTTCCGACAATTGATCTGCCATATAATGCGCTTTCGACATGGAATGAACTGCAACTTTTTTCACACCTTCTTTTCCCATGGAAGAAAGATATACTCCCACAGCAAGTGCACATAGTGCCTGGTTAGAACAAATATTACTAGATGCCTTTTCACGACGAATATGCTGTTCTCTTGCTTGTAAGGTCAGCACATATCCTGTTTTTCCATTATAATCTTTGGTTTCACCAACCACACGTCCTGGCAGTTTACGAACCAGTTCACTGGTGCAAGTCATAAACCCTAAATATGGTCCGCCAAAAGCCATAGAAAGACCAAGTGGCTGTCCATCTCCAACCGCAACGTCAGCCCCATATTCTCTAGGAGTTTTACATGCTCCTAACGAGATTGGATTGACACTCATAATGAATTTCGCTTTTGTCTCATGAACAATATTCGCAACCATAGATGCGTCTTCTAAATTACCATAGTAGTTTGGATGTTGAATCAACACGCATGCAATCGAATCATCCATTTTGCTCTTTAAATCTTCTAAATTACATCTTCCGTTTTCTTTGGCAATGTACTCTAACTCCATTTCATTTCCATAGCAATAAGTTTCGATGACACTTTTGATATCAGGTGAAATCGTCTCTGCAATTAAAGCTTTTTTACGTTTCTTTTCTTTGCACATCGCTACTGCCTCTGCAGCAGCGCTCGCTCCATCATAAACAGATGCATTGGATACATCCATTCCTGTAAGTTCACAAATCATCGTCTGATATTCAAAAATCGATTGTAGAATTCCCTGACTGATTTCGGCCTGATAAGGCGTATAGGCAGTCAAAAAATTCTCTTTTCCAATGACCTGTTTCACAATGGATGGAATGTAATGATTGTAGGATCCAGCTCCTCTGAAAATAGAGGCAAAGACATGATTCTTACTTGCAATCTGTTTCATTTTGCGCATAGTTTCCATTTCAGATAACCCTGCTGGCATATTTAATGGTCGATCCAATAACATACTAGCTGGAATATTCTGATATAAATCTGAAATTGAGGGTACTCCAATTGCAGCTAACATTTCTTCCTGCTCACTTTTTGTAGAAGGAACGTAACTTCCCATTTAACTGTCCTCCTTCAGGATTAGTGTTGTTCAGCTTCCAAAAATGCTTCATATTCTGCTGCATCTAAAAATTCTTCTTTATCTGTCACTTCAGCGATCTTTACAAACCAAGCTTCATATGGTTCTTCATTGATCTTTTCTGGTGAATCCTGCAATTCCTCGTTAATTTCTACAACGGTACCAGTCACTGGCGAAAAAACATCGGAAACAGCTTTAACGGACTCAACATCTGCAAATGCTTCTCCCATAACGACAGTATCATCCTCTTCAGGAAGATTCACAAAAACTAAATTTCCAAGTTCAGACTGCGCAAAATCAGTTAATCCTACCCATGCTGTATCACCTTCCATTTTTACCCATTCATGTGATTTTGTATAAAATAATCCTTCTCTAACACTCATTTATTATCCTCCTGATTACATTCCTTTTTTATAAAACGGTTGCTCACAAACTTGCGCTTCAATCATTCTTCCACGGACTGATACCTGTACTGTTGTGCCAATTTCATGATACCCAGACTGAAGTAGTGCCATTGCATATGGATGCTGTAAATAGGGACAATGTGTTCCGGATGTAGTTACGCCAACCTGTACTCCGTCGACAAAAACTTCCGACTGTTCGCGAACAATTCCTTTTCCAGTTACTTTCAATCCAACACGCTGTCTTTTCAAATCACCCATTTCTACCATTGCTTTTTTTCCAATAAAATCATCTTTTTTTAATTTTACTGCAAATCTAAGACCTGCTTCTAAAGGTGTAATTTCTTCATTCATTTCATGACCATATAATGGCATACCAGCTTCCATTCTCAACGTATCTCTAGCTCCAAGGCCACAAGGAATCAAACCTTCTTCTTTTCCGTTTTCCAATAATGCCTGCCACATAGCGACAGCATCTTCACTCTTTAAGTAAAGTTCTACACCATCTTCACCAGTATAACCAGTTGTTGAAACCAGACATGAAATTCCAGCAACAGTTGCATCAAAAACTGCATGATAGTATTTTTGCGGAATGCTTTCTTCGGTAGTCATTTTTCTTAAAATCTCCATTGCTTTCGGACCTTGCAAAGCGATTTGTGCATAAGAATCGGAAACATCAGTAAATTCCACATTTCCAAACTGATGATCTAACATCCACTTAAAATCTTTATCTTTGTTCGATGCATTTACAACCAACAGGTATTCTTGATCGTTTTTCTTGTAAGCAATTAAATCATCTACAGTTCCACCTTTTTCATTACACATTGGGCTATATCGTGCCTGTCCATCTGCCATACGATCCATATCGTTGGTCAAAAACATTTGAAGATTAGCTAATGCATCTTCGCCTTTACACCAGATTTCTCCCATATGGGATACATCAAAAATTCCGGCTTTGGTACGAACCGCATTATGCTCTGCGATTAGACCCTGGTCATACTGAATTGGTAATTCATAACCTGCAAAAGAAACAATCTTTCCCTTTGCTTTTACGTGCTCATCATATAACGGTGTTCTTCTGTCCATTGTTACTCCCCTTTATTGATAAATTGGATATCTCCCACAAATACGATTGACTTCATTTCGAATATCATCTGCCTTTGTTTCGAAATCAGTTACTGTTAATTTAATTAAATGAGCGATAGAAACCATATCTTCTTCTTTTAATCCTCTAGTTGTTACTGCTGGTGTTCCGATACGAATACCACTTGTTACAAATGGACTTGCTGGATCATTTGGAACTGTATTTTTGTTTACTGTAATGTAAACTTCATCCAGACGATTCTGCATTTCTTTTCCAGTAATATTCATATTCTGTAAATCTACTAACATCAGGTGGTTGTCTGTTCCACCACTTACAAGTTTGAAACCTTCTTCTGTAAGCGCTTTCGCAAGTGCCTGTGCATTGTTAATTACCTGCTGCTGATAAGTTTTAAACTCTGGTTTTAATGCTTCGCCAAAACAAACTGCCTTTGCTGCAATGGTATGCATCAATGGACCACCCTGTGTTCCTGGGAAGATTGCTTTGTTGATTGCTTTTGCATGTTCTTCTTTACAAAGGATAATTCCACCTCTAGGTCCTCTTAAAGTTTTATGTGTAGTGGAAGTCACTACATCTGCATATGGAACTGGGCTTTGATGAAGTCCTGCAGCAACAAGTCCTGCAATGTGTGCCATATCCACAAAAAGTATTGCTCCAACTTCTTTTGCAATATCTTCAAAAACGTCAAATTTAAGTGCTCTCGGATAGGCTGATGCACCTGCTACGATCATTTTAGGTTTGCATTCTCTTGCAAGAGCACGAACATGATCATAATCGATAAATCCATTTTCATCCACTCCATAAGGAACAAAATGATAAAGTAATCCAGACATATTAACTGGCGATCCATGAGTCAAATGTCCACCATTTGCTAAATCTAATCCCATTACAGTATCTCCTGGCTGTAAAAATGCCTGGTAAACAGCATTGTTTGCATTTGCTCCAGAATGTGGCTGCACGCAAGCGTGATCACAACCATAAATTTCTTTCAGTCGTTCAATTGCGATTCTTTCAATCACATCAACTTCTTCGCATCCACCATAATAGCGCTTTCCTGGATATCCTTCTGCATATTTGTTGATTGGAACAGTTGCCATTGCCATCATAACTGCTTCTGACACAAGATTTTCTGAAGCAATTAACTCCAGGTTTCTTGTCTGTCTTTCACTCTCTGCATAAAGACATTTTCCCACCTCTTCATCGTATTGGTTTACGAAATCCATAACTTTTTGTACCATCATTGTGTACTTCCTCCTTTTTTTCAGTCGATGTAATTTGTTTTAATTTCATAATCGAGTTTGTTAAATCTCTGACATACAAAAAAGAGACAAACACAAATACCATTCGACTGATATTCACATCTGTCTCTGTCCTTTCACCTGAAAGATTCCCAGTTAACACCAGTTACTTCTTCGGTACATTTCTGTTCTCCAGAGTATCGTCCACATTCAATCCTTTTGCCTGAGAGTTTCTTGTTGCTCTTTCACCTTCGGCGCCATCCATGATGGTCTCTCTCGAATACTTCACCCGATCGTATGAATTTAAATAAATTATATTCAACATCTTGAATTCTGTCAATTCTTTTTTTCATAAAGATGATATTGAATTCATGATATGAAATACCATATTGATAAAAATTATACAATCCATAAACAAGATTAATTTTATCTATTTGACAAATTATTTTTCTAATTCCAAAAACTTAAGAAAGTCATTCAGTAACTCTGGATCATATCTACTTCCTTGATCATTTTTTAAAATCGAGATTGCTTCACTTTTTGTAAATGCATTTCGATAAGTCCTAGTTGTGGTCATCGCCGCATAATCAGAAACAAATGCAAGAAGTCTAGACTCAAATGGAATCTTCTTGCCTGAAATTCCTCTTGGGTATCCTGCTCCATTATACCATTCATGGTGCGTCAGCACGTATTCCGCCACATCCGCATATTGATCGATATTCTTTAAAATATGGTAACCAGATACCGGGTGATTCTTAATTTCCATCCATTCACTACTTGTTAAATCTTCTATTTTGTTTAAAATATCGGATCGAACTGTGATATTACCAATATCGTGTACCAGCGCTAATTTTAACATTTTCTGACTAATTGCCTGATCCATTTTATGCCATCGCATATAATTCCTCATCATCGTCGTACATCGATTAATTTCAATTCGCTTTTCCGGCTGAGTTTCATAGTTCGCCAAAATGATCTGGTTGATGATTGCTCTTTTCACCTGAGCATAATCCGATAATTTCTGTTTATACATTGCTTCATCTGCTCGTCGAAATACTTCTGCAAGTGAACTTCCATTTTCAGAAACAACCCCCACACCAAAAGCAGCCGTCACAGGAATCTGATCTACTTTTACATTTTCGAGTTCTTTGCGTACTCTTGCGATGCAGTTTTTTGCTTCCTTTTCTGGTGTATCCGGCAAAAGTACTGCAAATTCGTCCCCGCCAATACGGTAAACCAGATCTTTTTCTCGAAACACGTTCTTTAAAACATTGCTATAGGATACAATCAGCTGATCTCCAACCAAATGACCAAAAGCATCATTGGAAAGTTTGAGCGCATTTAAATCACTGATAATAATACTGATTGGGAATCGTCTCTCTTCAACCAACTTTTGACTTTCTTCTTCGAAGCATCGCCTGTTATAAAGTCCTGTCAACTGATCATGATAACTTAGGAATTCAATTTCTTTTTGTCGAATCATGGTCTCTGTAATATCTCTAAAAATATAAACAATTCCATTAAGCTGATGGTTCTGATCTTTAATTGGACTTGCACTTTCCTCAATTAAGATTGTTTCTTCACCAGTCACCAAATAACTTTCTCTTCGCGGCGCAGATTGTCTACTTCTAATCGTTTGATCAATTAAATTCTCCTGATAACAAATTCCATTTTTATCTGTCAAAGCTAAAATTCTGGAATGTGACTTTTCAATGATGTCGGCTTCTGCTTTTTTTAAGATCGTTAATGCGGCATGATTGGTCATCCGAATTTTCCCTGCTTCGTCCAAAACAAGAATCCCATCCTCAATCGTAATTAAAACCGTATTTAAAAAATCCTTTTCCTTTTGCAACTGCTCACGTGATAATTCTTTTTCATAAATGGAATTAGCTATGGAGTCTTGCATTTTCAATAATGCATTCGCCATACTTCCTATTTCGTCTTTACGCCTTAGGTAAGACTTTGGCATCACACCCGTATAATTTCCATTGGCAATACCCTGTGCATAATTAACTGCAAACTGCAGTGGTTCTGTCATACTTCGCGCAATTAAAATTAAAAAAACAAGAACGCCCAGGAAGAATGACATAATAATTGCAGCATTTTGTAGAAAATCTTTCTTCATTTCAGCTAGTTGCATATTCTGCTTCTCGCTGATGATTTGATCCACATCATTGGTATAAATTCCCGTTCCAATGACCCACTGAAATGGTTTATACAAAATACTAAAGGCTCTCTTTGGCTGAGCCATAGATTCTCCTTCTTTTGCAAAATAATAATCGCTATATCCCCCACCTTGAAGAGCCACCTGAATAATCTCCTGAACGATATACTTTCCTTTTGTATCCTGATAGTTCCATCGGCTAGTTCCTTCGATTTCACTTCCATATAATACGACGTTGACTCCATCTACAGTATCAGCCCAAAAATACCCCTCTTTTCCATATCTTGCGATTCGAAGTAGTTCTGCTGCATTTTTCTTTGCCTCTTCTAAGGTCATTTCTCCATTCCTATATTTATGATAAAAAAAATCCATCGAACAAAGCATTGTCTGCACTTGGTTTTTTATATTTTCATCATAATTCTCTCTCAAATTCTGATCTAATATTTTGAGAGAATTTTGATTCTTATGATATTCATTCACTGTATTTAGACCTACACTAAACAACATAACGAGAAAACATAAGAAAAAAAGAAACATCATTTTATTTCTAAGTTTCCAATTCCTCATCAAAACACCTCCCGGTAGTTTATATGGTATAC